>JAHDBB010000735.1 GCA_020630635.1 Chitinophagales bacterium | reverse complement strand
TTTCCTATAGAACCTACCCAAGAATTAATCGCCCAAAGTATAGATTTGACAGGAACCATTCTTCGTTGCAATCAAGAAACGACTTTTTGGCTCACCTACACCAATTTTAGTTCTGAACCTACCAGCGGATACGTTAGTTTAGTAGCAGATGAATTAGCCAATTTTGTAGCGGCTTATCCACCTGCTGATTCGATTGCCAACAACACGCTTTACTGGTTTTACGAAGACCTATATCCCACACATTCAGACCAGATCAAAGTCACCTATTTGATGCCAGGCGTAGAAGCAATAGGGGAGGAACTCAATTTTGAAGCAGGAATCCAAACGTGGGAGGGAGAAGGAGTTGGTCAAGACCAAGACTTCAATTTTTCAGAGTTAGCTTGTGCTTATGACCCCAACGACAAATTGGTCGAACCCGAAGGTATTGGAGAAGAGCATTATACCTTGTTTTCCGACAGCCTTTTAAACTACACCATTCGTTTTCAAAATACAGGAAATGACACCGCATTTAATGTTTTATTACGAGATACAATCAGTAATCATTTAGACCTTTCGAGTTATCGTTTTATTGCCAGCAGCCACGATGTCAATACCGAGATCAACTTATCAGAACGCATCATTGAGTTCAAGTTCAATAACATCGAGTTACCCGATAGCAATGTCAATGAACCAGCCTCACATGGTTTTGTCAAGTTTTCGATCATTGCCAACGAAGGCATTGCAGAAGGAACAGTGATAGAAAACACAGCAGGTATTTACTTCGATTACAATCCACCCATCATCACCAATACCACCTCTAACACTTTTGTGGAGTTGTACCCATTTGGCGTAAATGCAGATATAAGTGTATTTTTAGAAGGCGGTTACGATCCAATAACAGAGTCCATGAAAACAACTTTAAGAACTGCAAATTTACTGCCTTTAGCACAGCCATTTTCTACCAATCCTTACAATTACACAGGTTCAGAAGCCTTTGCCAATATAGACGATTTACCTACAAATGCAGTTGATTGGGTTTTGGTAGAAGCCCGAAGTGGTACGCCCAATCTCACAACAGCCAGTACGATGTTAGTCGAAAGAGTAGCAGGGATTTTATTAGCGGATGGAAGTATTATCGGAGTAAATGGACAGTCACTTATTTTTAATGAATTAGCCTATGGAGAAGCCTATCATTTCGTCATTCGCCACCGCAATCATTTAGACATCATAGCCACGAATCCCATTACAGCCAATGCAGATGTTACTTATGATTTTACCGTCTCTATCAATCAAGCCTTTGGAGAATTTCAGCAAGTGATGCTACCCAATGGAAAAGTAGCGATGTTGGTAGGAGACTATAACGGTGACGGCATCATCCAAAATACAGACTACGATATATGGTTGGACAATCCAGCCCAAAATGCCATTTACGGACCAGCCGACGGAACCTTAGACGGCATCATTCAAAACACAGATTTTGACGCTTGGCGACCCAACAAAGCCAAGTTAGGCAACATTGAAATACAGTTCTAAACGCTAACTTTTTCAATCGGATTGCTTACAAGAAAAGAAGAGGCAATCCGATTGATTTTAATTTCTTTTTTAGGAGCGAAAGGTAAGGTGCGTTGTCGCAATGGAAAGTCCCGCT
>JAHDBB010000198.1:2066-10215 GCA_020630635.1 Chitinophagales bacterium | reverse complement strand
TGATACCACTACTATCGGGGCTAGTTGGTTGAGGATAGAACGCTTCACAAACAGAACCGTTTTAGAATTTAGAAATTAAAGATTAGAAATTAACTCATTCAGGCTATTTTGGAAAGGACTCAACTTCTCACTCACTTTGAAAAGTGACATAAGGGGACGATGTGACGTGAAGGGACATTAATTTTAATAAATCGAATCAACTTATCTTTAACATTTAAATACGTCCCATCGTCCCAAAACCACGAGATGAACAGAAAACGTCCCAAAAAGCAGGAAGAGAATCCAAAACGTCCCATCGTCCCAAAACCACGAGATGAACAGAAAACGTCCCATCGTCCCAAAACCACGAGATGAACAGAAAACGTCCCATCGTCACCAGTCCCATCATCACCAGTCACCAGTCACCAGTCACCAGTCACCAAAAAAATATTTTTCAACTCAAAAAACCATTTAGATATGAATTCAATTTATAGACTTTACTTAATTCCCTTTTTGATTATCAGCCTAACAATTGGAGGCTTAACCAGTTGTCAAAAATACGAAGAAGGTCCAGCCTTTACCCTCAAAAGCAAAACAGCCCGATTGACCCAAGAATGGCAGGTTATTAGTTTCAATGGAGAGGTTGCCGAAGTGGACGATGATGTATATATTTTAGAGTTTTCCAACGATGGAGATTTTGAAGAAACAATTTTATATGCAGATGGAACCGACAATATCCGAATTGGAACGTGGGAATGGCAAGATTCCAAAGAAACCGTAAGAGTTTTTATTGATGGAAACATTTCAGATTTAGCAGTCACCAAACTAACCAGCGATGAGTTTTGGTTTAACTATGATGGGGATGAATGGAAATTGGAGAAATTCTAAATCAGCGAAAACATTTATTGCCATAAAAATCACTAAATTTTTAAATCTTGTTGTAATGAAAAATACCCTTTACAAGATATATTTAATTCCCATACTCCTTATCTCCCTAATGATTGGAGGCTTGACCAGTTGCCAAAAATATGAAGAAGGTCCTTCTTTCTCTCTTCAATCCAAACTAGCAAGACTAACCCAAGAATGGCAAGTTCTTAGTATAGGGGAAATAGTCGCAGGACCAAATGATAATCTAATCATCTTTGAATTTGCAAGAGATAGAGACTTCACCTTCACCAGTACTTCTAATGATGGAAGCAGTGATATATCTAATGGAACTTGGAGATGGCTAAATGACAAAGAAGAAGTAAGACTTACTTTTGAGAACCACTTCTCTGATTTATTGATCCTTAAACTAACCAATGATGAGTTTTGGTTTACTTTTGATGGGAATGAATGGAAATTAGAAAAATACTAAATACCCACTAGAAAAAATATTCATTTATGGACATCACTATCCAAGTAGGCATCAACCCCGAACATCAAGAAGATGCAGCGAGACTATACTCCATTGCTTTTGAAAATAAATTTGTCAATATCATAGGCAACTATGAAGAAATGACCCAATTACTCAAAACAAGCGTTAACATCAGTAGAGGTATTTCAGCTATATCCAACGATAACGAACTACTAGGAATGGCAGGTTTTCGCTTAGACAATACTCCATTAATCAATATGCGATTTAAAGATTTTAGAAAACAATACGGACTCATCAAAGGAATCATCAAATATCTCACAGTAGCCATCCTTTTTAGTAGAAACCCAGATGACAAAAATCAATTATTGATGGATGGTATTGTCGTAAAAGAAGGAAATAGAGGAAAAGGAATTGGTAAAAAATTATTCCAAGAACTTGAACAATTTGCCATCAACAACCAGTTAGATTCTCTCAAGTTAGATGTCATTGATGAAAACCCAAAGGCTAAAAAATTATATGAGAAAATTGGTTTCGTTCCCACCAAACATCAAAAAGTTCCTAACTTTATTGCTAAGTTAATCAATGTTAGTGGAGTAACAACGATGGTCAAAAAACTTTAAAGGAATTGGCACTCAATACCGTATCTCAAATAAAGGCTACCCGTCTAAGGTTGCCACCATTATTGCCCTATTTTACAATCAAAGAAAAAATGAATCACTTCAATCGGATGGGTCTTCTATTAATTATTAATTTGGTTCTTTTTGTGGCTTTATCCTAAAGAATGGAGTAAATGGTGTTTTTTGATTTCTTTGGAGCGAACTTTTGGATGCTTCGTCGAGCAGGAAAGTCCCGCTATCCGTTCCTATGAATGCAGCCAAGCTCTACCGCAAGTCTTTTCGACTTGTGGCCTCAAGCTATTGCATTCATACCACTACTATCGGGGCTATTTTGAAGGGTCTGAACCTATCACGCCTGAATCATTTTAGACTTGGCTATTTTTTATGGTAAAAACGCTAAAATTATTGCTACTTATCTTTCTATCATTGTTAAATTGTACAGTTGAAACAACCATAAAAACGTGTCAGTCAACTTGTGGAAAAGTAAAATATCAAAATATTTTTGCAAACACTTTTCCTATTGACTCCTTCTTTGATTTAGAACAAGGAAAGTGTTGTGCAAAGAACTCTCAAAAACCCATCTTATTAATTTTTGGAGCTTGGGCAGGTGTATATTTTGACAAAATGAATGCCAATATTTTTAGTGACAAAGAAATCAAAAATTATATCGAAAAAAATTTCATTACGGTTTGTTTATTGGTAGATGATCTTACAGAGCTTCCTCTAAATGAACAAATCCAATCTTTATGGGAAAGTAAGATTCGTACATTAGGCAATAGAAACACGAACTTACAAGTCCAGTTATTCCAAACAGGAAGTCAACCAAGTATAGGTATCTTAGATACACAAGGCAATCTTATTTCAGACTTGATGTCTTATACTCCTGATAAAGAAAAGTTCCTGAATTGGTTGAAAGTGGAAGTATCTTCAATACACCATTAATATAAAAAAATGACTCCTTCTACATTTTCGCCATCGCAATATTTGGCTCCCTTACATACTGCATTTACGACTCATCAAAATCATCAAGATGCGGTCTTGATGAAAAAATACCTGAAAGACCTTTTTCCCTTTTATGGGATCAAAGCCCCTAAACGTAAGGAGGTTTTCAAAGCGTTTATTAAAGAACAAGGTTTACCTGACAAAAGACATCTTGCTGCGGTCGCTCAACAACTTTGGGAATATGACCAACGAGAATATCAGCATTTTGCTTTGGAGATACTCCGAAAGTTTCAAAAAAAGTGGGAAGAAAATGATGTAAAATGGTTAGAGTCTTTGGTGATTCAAAAGTCTTGGTGGGATACCGTTGATATGCTTGCGACGAATATGATTGCTTCGTATTTTAAGTTGTTTCCTGATAAGATAAAGCCGATTACGACTCGTTGGATTGACGACTCTAATATGTGGCTCAATCGTACTGCCATTTTATTTCAACTCAAATATAAGGATCAAACAGATGTTCCTTTATTGTTGGCATTTATTGAAAAGCATAAGGATTCTAAAGAGTTTTTTCATCAAAAAGCCATTGGTTGGGCTTTGCGAGAATATTCTAAATTGGATGCTGATATGGTCATTGCATTTGTACAGTCTACCGACCTTGCTCCGCTTAGTAAACGAGAGGCTTTGAAGTGGATTAAGAAATAGGGGACGAGGGGACGTTTTTTCAGTTCTTTTCGTGCTTTGGGACGAGGGGACGTTTCGGTTCTTTCCTGATTTTTGCAACGAATACGGTTCATTTAAAAAATTAAATAGCTTCAAATAAATATTATGACAAGAAAATTAATTAGTTCGGGATCGTCTTTTGAGAAAAATGCGGCTTATTCAAGGGCGGTTGTAGATGGTAACTGGGTTTTTGTTTCTGGTACAACAGGGTTCGATTATCAGACGATGACGATTGATGAGGATATTGTGGTGCAGACGGAGCAATGTTTTAAAAATATCGCTTTTGCTTTGGAACAGGCGGATGCGAAGTTGGAGGATGTTGTGCGGGTAACTTATATTGTGCCTGATGCTTCGGAGTTTGAAAAGTGTTGGCCTGTGTTGCGAAAGTATTTGGGGGAGATACGTCCTGCTGCGACGATGTTTGCGGCTGGATTGGCGGATGCTAGGATAAAGATTGAAATCGAGGTGACGGCTTTGAAAAGAGGGAAATAGTCGGGCGTTTTCGGTTCTTTCGTGACTTCATCCTAAAGAATGAAGTAAAGCAGCTTTTCGGTTCTGTTCGTGCTTTTGGGACGATGGGACGGTTTCGGTTCTATTATTGATTCCTGTCACGAATACTCGATTTTTTGTGGCTCAATTTAGAATACTTGGGTGAGGTCTTTGACTCCTAAAAATTTGTTGTTGGCGGTGAAGCCTTCTGCAAATTCAAAACCGCAAGGTCGTCCCATTTCTCTGGCACGAGATTCTAAGGTTTTGATGAAGTTTTCGGAAGCGATGTAGGTACTTGGTTCGGTGGACTTGGGGTTGTAAAATTGGGTAGAATAGGCGTAGATGGATTCCATTTTTTTGTCGAAAAATCCAGTGATGTCCACAACGATGTCTGGTGTTATCCAACGGTCTTGGATGTAATGAAGTAGTAAACGGGGTCGCCAGCGTTCTTGTTTTTTGCCTGTTTTGGGATCAAGGGTTTCTATCTTGGCAAGTCCTGACATAAAGATGGCATCGTAAACGAGTCTTGCGCCTTTACCGTGATCGGGATGACGGTCATAAATAGCATTGGCTAAAATAATGTCGGGCTGGTATTTGCGGAGTTGGCGAATGATTTTGATTTGGTTTTCTCTGGTGTTTTGGTAGTAACCATCTCGCATTCCTAAGTTGGCTCGCATACTGAGTCCTAATATTTTGGCTGCTGCTGCTGCTTCTTGGTCTCGGATTTCGGGGGTTCCTCTGGTTCCCATTTCGCCTCTGGTGAGGTCGATGACTCCTGCTTTTTTGCCTTGTGCGATGTGGCTTAGGAGGGTTCCTGCACAGGAGAGTTCTATGTCGTCGGGGTGTGCGCCAATGGCGATAAGGTCTAGTTTCATTGATTGTTTTTTTACCACATAAGATTTTTAAGGGAACTTAAGTAATGATAAAAAAATAAATGTTCATTTTCATTGTCAATATTTTCCAATCTACTGCGTTAAAAAGCCTCGTAATAGCCCTGCTATTTCGAGTCGTCGAACCGCTACGTTTTTTGCCTTGTAGAATTGAAAAATCTTTTTGCTGAAAGAATGTACATTTATTTCCTAACCATTACTAATACACTGTCAGATTATTTTTTTGAAGTTTCTTTTTAGCATAAATAGCGCATTTTCATAACCGTTTTTTGTGTGTTTTGACTGTTCATTTCCTTGTCTTCGGCAGACAGCCCTTCCTTTTTCAGTCGATAAAAAAACTGGGCGTTCCCGTCGCAAAAATCTTGCTGTACCTATTCTTAAAGATTTTTTACTACATAAGAGTCATAAAGTCTTGTTTATTTGAATAGTAAAAATTCTATTAATTCTCTCCATTCTTAAAAAATTCGAGTTAAGACAATGGACTGGTGCTAAGAAGTACTGAACTCCACCAACTAGCCCCGATAGTAGTGGTATAAATGTACAAGCGTTGGATACCTAAAACTTGGCTACATTTATAGGAACGGATAGCGGGACTTTCTAGGACGACGAAGCGGTGTCTATTCGCTCCTAATAACTAAAAAAAATAATCAGATTACTAGTTGATTTCTAGCAATCCGATTATCATTATTTTTATTAATTGATAGAGTAAGTATATTTTAAACCGAAGTTTCTGGGCGACTCTATGAGTGCTGGACGAACGGTGTATTCTCTATTAAAAATGTTGTTGCATAAGATGCTAAGTCGGTGTTGTTGGGTGAACTGATAAGAAGCTCTGGCATCTACGACAAAACTTCCTTGATCTTGAATCTCCCGCCATTCTTCGACACCAGGAAGTACATCAATAAATACTTGGTCAATGGCTTCCATAAAACTGTTGTAACGGGCTGCTATTCCGATGGCAAAACTTTTGTTGTATTCTGTTTGAATATCTACTTTGGCTGTATGATTGAAACGATACTTTAAGATATTATAGTCGGCAGCCGAACCTGTTGCGTCTTGGAAGGCATCTAATTCTTCTGGATTACTAAAATCTGTATCTGTGTAGTCTTTGTAAATGGGGTTGATGTAGGTATAGCCCATCAAAACACCTGTTTCCCAATTGCCAATATCGCCTTGTCCGCCGATGGTTATTTCTGCTCCACTAATTCGGGTGTCGCTTTCAACATTGGTGGTAAAAAAGCCAAATCGTCCACTTGGCAAACCTGATAAGCCGAACTCCATCATATTTTGGTATTCTGTCCAAAAGAGCGCACCATCAATAAAACCTTTCCAGTTGGAGATTTTGACACCTTGTTTGACTCCAAATTCGGCACTCCATCCTGTTTCAGATTGTAGATTCGGATTTCCTTCAATACCTAAAAATCCTAAATCCGTAAATACATATCGTTCTGCAATGGTAGGATAGCGATAGCCTTGTCCATAAGAGGCTCTTAAATAGGTGTACTCTGCTAGCTGGTAGTTGAGACCCAATCGAATAATGGGTAATTTAGTAATGACCGTATCTTTGGTTTTATAGCGCATCCCTACATCCCAAGTCGAATCTGTATTCATTTTATTGAACTCATAACGAATACCGAAAGAAGCATTGAGTTTGTCAAAGAATTTTTTATCTACTTGTGCATAGATACCAAAGTTGGTTGCATTGAAGAGTGAATCACCGTCTTCACTTCTGTATAACTCTGCTTCGGTGTAAGAAAGTTGGCTAACAGCTCCTGCATTTAAGACCAAACCGATACTATCAAAAGTTCGTTGATATTGATATTCATTGTAAATAAAATCGCTCAAGATACTTTGATTGGTATTGTTGACATTGTCATTTTTGAAATACCGTCCTTTCCAAGTATGTTTACTTTTATTGGTCGTATAAGTTACATAAGGATCAAGGATCAATTGATGTCTTTTGGTAAACATTGTATCTAATTGACTCCACAATTCATACGCTCCTTGCCCAATTCCATTCCACAACAAGTAAGAACCATTGTTGTTGTATTGATAAACCGCATTGAGACCAGCCGACAAGCCTTCTATATTTTTGAAACGATAACGAGTACCAATATTGACTCTAGCTCGACGGGTAAATTCTGTGGCTCGCCAGTTTTTTTCACGATAACCATATCCACCAGCGGTTAAGTCAAAGTTTCCAATTTTACGAGAATGAAACAAAGAGATTCCTGTATTATTAGGCGGTTCAGAACTGTCCCACCATTGTTTATCAAATTCGTTGCCATCTGCATCAATTCCTTTGGGGGGATTTTGAACGACTCCACCAAAGAGACTGACTTTGGTTTTGGGTTTAGACGTTGGATAAGCCGTACGAGCATTGATGATACCATTGAGGGCAGATGATCCATATAAGGCAGAGGCGGCTCCTTTGATAATCTCTAATTGTCCAATACTTTCTTGTGGAATCATATCCCAATAGGGAAAACCTGCATCTCCTGTCAAGATGGGCATTCCATCTAACAACAAAGCCACTCGGCTTCCTGCTCCATAAGAGAAACCGCTTCCTCCTCTAATGTTGGCCTGTCCACCCACTACATTCACACCAGGAACTTTTTCGATGGTTTGATCAATACTGATATTATTGGAATTTTCACCCAAATTGGGTTTAATGGGAACAATCGTTACTGTTTCTTCGGCAGCAGGCTTTTCGTATTTACTGGTAGAAACCACCACTTCTGCTAACAATGCTTCATCAAGTGTAAAATCTACTTTTTGCCGTAAGTTGCCTTTGACCTCTACGGTTTGGGATTGGGCTTCATATCCCACATAACTTGCTTCGACCTTATAAGTTCCTTCCTTCAAATCTACGACATAAGCTCCGTCAAAGTCAGCTATTGCTCCCTGTACAAATTCGCCTGTTGTTGTAGAAACTCGAATTGTTGAAGAGATAAGAGGTTCTCCTTTGGTATCTACTAAGGTTCCTTCTATACCACTTTGTGCTAGTAGGGTTCCACTAGTAAGTAGTAGTGAAAATAGCCAAAGTATTACGTTTCTATGTGTGTTCATATTGCAATAGTTTTCGGATTTTTGGTAATTTAGGGGAAACATAAATTTATTTATCAAATATTTAGCCAATTTTTATTTGAGTTCAA
>JAHDBB010000198.1:0-1966 GCA_020630635.1 Chitinophagales bacterium | reverse complement strand
CTTCATCCTAAAATAGAAAGTAAGGCTGTTATTTTACGATTCTTTTGGGACTTTCTCCCCAAAAAAAAGTAAAAGTGTGTAATGCTGGTGTTTTCTCTTTTTTTGGAGCGAAGGGTGGAGTGCTTCGTCGTTATAGAAAGTCCCGCTATCCGTTCCTATCAGCCTTGTAGAGCAAATTCGTGAATTTGCTCTACAAGGCTGATACCACTACTATCGGGGCTATTGGGGATGGTTTTCACCTCATACCCTCTGTATTTTAGGATTGATTTATTGAGTTTTTGTAAAACCAAAGAAATGATAGTTCTCAAGAGCAAACAAACCAAATTTGATTTTTCAGGGACTTTTCAAAAAAATTTTAAATGGTATAAGATACTATTTTTCAGCTACTTATTATCCCAAAAGCAGGATTTTAGGGTTCTATTATACATTTTAACATCTAAATTTATCAATTTAAAAGCCTTATTTCACTTCCCCAAGATAGATTTAATGCGTTAAAAAAGGTAGTTTTAGCCTAAGAATTTGTGACAAAAACCATTTTTTTAGCCAAAAAATGAATCTGTATGGTTTTTTTTTGAATAAGTAAATTATTTTGTCTTAATTTACTGTTTGAAAGACTTGTATTTTTAGGAGTATATTCTTTTTTCTACTCACATTCATCTTATTTTAGTTAACAAAAATTGCGTTATGAAAAAATACATTTTACACTATTTATTTGTTTGTTTTGTAAGTGTGCTGATTGCCTCTCCCGATGTAGCAGCACAATGTGATCCCGACGCTGGAGTAGTCGCAAATCCTGTTCCTGAAGGCACAAACATTTGTAATGATGGTTCTAATAAAGACTTATTAGCGGTAGATTTTTCAACGATTGGATATACAGGGGTAACGGACTATATCATAGCCGTATCAGGTCCATTGGTCGGGGATACCATTCGTCCACTTTTGGGTGGAACCTATGATGGGGTCTATGACTTTAGTATGGATGAAGATGGCAATCCTTTTGCACCAGGTGAATATTGTTTTACAGGCTTTGGATACAACCAAGAAGAATTGGATGAAATTACCAATAATGGTACTATTCAAAACTTTATTAACTTTAATAATTTTGTTCCTGATTGTATCTCTGGGGGAGAAAGTATTGATGAGCTTTTGAATTGTATTCAAACTAGCCCGACTTTGGTAGGCGCAGATAGTCTTTTAGCATTGGAAGATGTTGCTTTTGTAATTGATAGTATTTTACCTGGTTTGGGGATAGAAGCTTGTATCATTTTTGCTGAACCTTATTGCATCAATGTAGCGGATGCGGCTGATTGTGATGGTGAGGTTGGTTTAACTACGATGATTGATGAGCAAAGTATTCGTTCTTATCCGAATCCTGTGAAGGAGTGGGCAACGATTGAGTTCAATAGTTCTGAATATGCATTGATCAATATAGAAGTGTATGATATGGTGGGACGTATTGTTCATGCTGAGGAGATGCAAAGTGTGGTTGGTAGTAATACGGTCCAAATAGATGCTTCGGATTTATTGCCTGGTGTTTATTTTTATCGGCTGGAAAGTAATGGTTTGAGCTATACGAAGCGTATGGTGGTGGATAGATAAATGTTATAAACTTAAAATAATTGAAAGCCCTTGTGATCTTTGGTCGCAAGGGCTTTTTTTGTCTTTTTAATGTCCACCTTATGTTTGTCCACCCTCTTTAATTCTCCCGCCAGCGGGAGAGACGGTTCGTGCTTTTATATTTTTCTCCCGATTTACATCATAACCTATTGATTATCAAATATATTATTTCCGATTTGGCTACCCGTCTAAGCTTGCCAATTACCTTATTACAAGTAAAGAAAGGGTAAATCGTTTCAATCGGATTGCTATGCAGGTAGTGAGCCAGCAATCCGATTGATTTAAATCACGAGACTCCTTTCTCTTTATCAATCGGATTGCCTCTTCTTTGACGGGAAGACCCATCCGA
>JAHDBB010000197.1 GCA_020630635.1 Chitinophagales bacterium | reverse complement strand
AAAATCAAGGCTTGACGCAAAGTCTTAACGCTTTTTGCTGCACTAAAAAACCTAAAGTAACCAAACTCGCTTCGCTCAAACAAGGTTACTTCTTAACGGCTTTTTAGTTGGAAAAAGCTAACTTAGCTAAGAGCCGTTTTTTTAGTGAGTTGTTC
Organism: Chitinophagales bacterium; assembly: GCA_020630635.1. Taxonomy (GTDB): domain Bacteria; phylum Bacteroidota; class Bacteroidia; order Chitinophagales; family UBA2359; genus JAHDBB01. The sequence goes on along the minus strand of JAHDBB010000197.1, from coordinate 10,080 downwards.
AAATTTAAATTTTGACTAAAAGTGATTGTAGCTTCAAATTATAAATAATACCACCTAACCAAAACTTCTAAAGCATGTTGAATATTGTTTTTCTTTACTCTAAAGAAGATTCTTTGTATCAAAAAAAGATAGTAAAACACTTCACTGAATTAAAGAGAAAAAAAACTATTAATTTGTGGAGTTATGAAGTTATACAAGCAGGACAACAATGGGAGAATGAAATTCATAAAAAACTTGGAAAGGCAGATATTATAATTCCTCTTATTAGCGTCGATTTTATAGATTCTGAATATTGTTATGAAATTGAATTGAAGAAAGCGATTGAACAACAAAAAAAGGGTAAATCAGAAGTCTTACCTGTTATATTACATCCTTGTAGTTGGCAAGAAACCATGATAAAAGATTTGCAAGTAATACCCAATAATGGGTTTCCTGTCGTTAAAGGTTCTGTTGCTGAAATAGATAGTAACATTCACCAAGTTTATCAAAAGATCAAAGAGACCATACTAGATACTAAAGAACAAAAAGAAGAAGAAATAAAGTCCTATAAAGAAATCATTGCTCAACTAAAAAAGGAAAAAGATGGCTTAGATAATGATATTGTAAACTTCTCTGATGAGAGAAAGAAACTCAATGATGAATTACAATCATTAAAGGACAAAATATCTGATTCAGAAAATGTCATTCAAGAATTTGAAAATGAATATGAAGAAAAATTAGAAGAAGAAAAACAGCAATTTCAGGCTAAAGAACAACAAGTACAGGTGGCTCTAAGAAAAAAAGAACAGGATTGCTCTGACCTCGCTTTGAACTTAGAAAAAGAAAAAAATAAGAACTCTGAACTCAATAAAAAGTTAAGTAAGCTTCTAGAAGAAAAAGAAAAGCATCTCAAAAAACAACAAGATATAGATACAAAGAAAAATGAATGGAAACAAATGTTACGAAAAGCAAAGATTGAAAAGTATTAGAAGATATTACACAACATGCAGAAGATTATGATAAGTCCTTAGACCAAAAAATAACTAATCTATCGTCAAGATATTACCGAATAAAAGAAAAAGTTAGAGATGGTACTCTTAATTTTGATAATGAAAACTTGGAAATGAATAAAATAAACAAATCTATTATGGAAATAATTGAAAACCTATAGAAACTTATTCCTATAAATCAGATTGTCACTTTTCCAAGCATTTATTCTCCTACCCAAACCTATAAACCACCCACCCAATCATCAAAACAACAATCCCAACCACATCAATTTTCATCACCTTATGCAATTCTGGATTGACTTTCCCACTAGTCATTTTCAACAAAATGATAAAGGATACCATACTAATCAATCCAATGATAACTGCCATTGAATAATGCTTTTTGCTAATAGCTGAAAAAATCATCAATCCTCCAACAATTCCAAATAAAACGGCTCTATGTCTCAAAAGTAATTCATAATTGGAGTTGGGAATTTCGATTCCATAAGACTCTGAAATCTTGTTGGGAAGGAAGGCTAAGATGGATGGAAGGATATTGATAACTCCTGCAATAAATAAGCAAATTCTAAAGATTATTTCCATAGCTTACTATTTTGATTAGCGTACAATTTTAAAACTTACTGAGCGAGGGAATTCATTCCCTTGCCGACATCAGATGTATCGTGATAAGAAGCAAAAACATCCATCTTTGATTCCAAAAACTATGGACCATCGACCACCAACTATCGACTTTCTACTTAGGCAAAACAATCCGAAAAGTTGTCCCTTTCCCAAGCGTTGATTTATGGACAAAAATCTTCCCTTTGTGGTATTCTTCGATGATGCGTTTAGACAAAGAAAGTCCTAAACCCCAACCTCTTTTTTTGCTGCTAAAACCAGGTTTAAAAACATCTTGAAAGTTGGATTTGGGGATGCCTGCGCCTGTATCTGACACATCAATTTGGACCTCACTATCTTTGTCTTTGACCTCAATGCTAATCGCCCCTTTTCCTTCCATGGCATCTAAGGCATTCTTTAAAAGATTCTCGACGACCCAATCTAATAAGGGTGGACTAAAGGAAACTTCTAAGCCATGTATTTTTTCCAAATTATCGGAAAACTGGATGCGTTTAGAGGCTCGTCTTTTGACATAGTTTAGGGTTTTTAAAAGATACTTTTCTAAGTTGTGGGGTTCTAATTTGGGCTTGGAGCCGATCTTGGAAAAACGGTCTGCGATGAGTTCTAAACGTCCTGTGTCATTGCACATTTCGTTGGCAACTTGTACGACGGATTCATCTTCGTTCATTTGTAGCATGTCAATCCAAGCAACTAAGGACGATAAAGGCGTTCCTAATTGGTGGGCGGTCTCTCTTGCCATTCCGACCCAGACTTGGTTTTGTTCTGCTCGTCTTGCTGCACTGAAGGCTAAGTAGGAAATGGATAAGAAGGCTCCAATAATCGCTAATTGGATGTAAGGATACCACATCAAACGAGTCAAAAGGGTGGAGTTGGTATAGTAAACTAAGTTCTTTTTGTCGGGGGTAATCTGGCTGACGATGGGCGGATATCCAGCCTTCATTTTTTCTAATTGACGATAGACAAAAGCAGAATCTTCAGGGGTCAATTTTCGACCTAATTCATCTAAACCGATATTTCTAAAGGATTTGAAAGTACCATTTTCTAAGACTTCGATAACAGGAACTGTCGTATTACTTTTCTGGATTTGGATAAAGAAATTGAAGTTTTGATTGAGGTCATCTTTGCCCATTTCCTCCCAAGTTTCTGCGATCAACTCCACCTTTTTACGCTCTTCTTCGGCTAAAGCATTTGCCAAGTTGTTGTTGTAATACAGCGAGACGATGACGATGATGATGGCAAAAATGAGCAGTCCTATCTTCCAATAAAACTTTTGCTGGTATATGTTCATGGATTGTTTTTTTTGTAGGAATGGTTTGAAAACAAAGCGTCTTTTTACCATTTCTTTAAATACGCCCAAAAGTCATAAATATTTCATGATTTAACAAATTTAGTATATGACTGCTTGTTTAGCCACAAATACACGAATTGAGTTTGTTCATGAAAAAAGCCCCACTAAAAGCAGGGCTAAAAAAATTCTAATTTCAAATTTATAAATTCTAAAACGGTTCAGTTTTCAGGGATTCTGACCTCTATAAAATAGCCCCGATAGAAGTGGTATCACCAAATTGCATTGGCTAAAGGGTTCGGGTGGCTTGGTGATAAGAACGGATAGCGGGACTTTCCAACACGACGAAGCAACAACCTTTCGCTCCTAATCACAAAGCGAACTGCATTTATAATTCATCATTCACAATTTACCATTGAAGCAGTCCTAAACCTCCTCCTTCTCTGGTACAACGCTCTTGATACAAAGCTCCTCGTATTGAATAGCATCAATCTTAGAAGGCGCATCAATCATCACATCACGACCCGAATTGTTTTTAGGGAAAGCAATGAAATCTCGAATCGCATCGGCTCCACCTAACAACGAACATAGACGGTCAAAACCAAATGCTAAACCTGCGTGAGGTGGCGCACCGTATTCAAACGCTCCCATCAAAAAGCCAAACTTCTCAACAGACTCTTCCTCTGGCATTCCCAACAACTCAAAGACTCGCTCTTGTAAGCCTCTATCGTGAATCCTCACCGAGCCTCCACCAATCTCTGTACCATTCAAAACCATATCATACGCATTCGCTCTTACCTCGCCTGGATCGGTGTCCATCTTGTCAAAATCTTCTGCTTTTGGTGAAGTAAATGGATGGTGACGAGCAACCCAACGTTCATCTTCTTCTGCCCATTCTAAGAGTGGAAAATCTAAGACCCACAAGAATTTATAATCGTCTTTTTTGCGTAAACCTAATTGGTTGCCGATCTCTAAACGCAACTCATTTAATTGCTTTCTGGCTTTTTCTTTGACACCCGAAATCACCAATAATAAATCGCCTGCTTTTGCACCCATTTTATCCGCCCAAGTCTTCAATTGTTCTTGATTAAAGAACTTGTCAACAGATGACTTAAAGGTTCCATCTTCATTGCATTTGACATAGACCAAACCTTTCGCTCCAATTTGAGGACGCTTTACAAAATCGGTCAAACCATCCAATTGCTTACGAGTGTAACTAGCACAACCTTCCGCACAAATTCCCACCACTAACTCGGCATCATCAAATACTTTGAAGCCTTGATTTTGAGCCACGTCATTGAGTTCCACAAAGGTCATTCCAAAGCGAATATCTGGCTTGTCTGAACCGTATAAACGCATCGCATCAGCATAGGTCATACGAGGCACTTTGTCGATTTCAATATTGTGAACATACTTCATAATATGACGCATCATATTTTCAAAAGTATTCAAAATATCTTCTTGTTCTACGAAAGTCATTTCGCAGTCAATTTGCGTAAATTCTGGCTGACGATCTGCTCTTAAATCCTCGTCTCTAAAGCATCGTACAATTTGGAAATAACGGTCATAACCTGCCACCATCAACAATTGCTTGAAGGTTTGAGGCGATTGAGGCAATGCATAAAATTGTCCTGGATTCATACGAGAAGGAACGACAAAATCTCTTGCGCCTTCGGGTGTTGAACGAATCAAATAAGGTGTTTCGATTTCCAAAAATCCTTGACTATCCAAATACTTTCTAACCTCTTGTGCAATGCGGTGACGCAACATAATATTTTGCTGAACTTGTGGACGGCGTAAGTCCAAAAAGCGGTATTTCATTCGCACATCTTCACCACCATCTGTATCATCTTCTACCGTAAAAGGAGGGGTTTTAGAGGCATTCAGAATATTCAATTCTGATACAATCAACTCCACATCACCTGTCGGCAAATTGGGATTTTTGTTGCTTCTTTCCATCACCTTTCCTTTGGCTTGAATCACAAACTCTCGACCCAATTTTCCAGCTCTATCACACAATTCCTTATCCGTTTCTTGATTAAAAACCAATTGAGTAATACCGTAACGGTCTCTCAAATCCACAAAGGTCATTCCACCAAATTCACGAGTACGTTGTACCCATCCTGCAAGGTTGACTTGCTGTTCGGCATGCTCCATACGCAATTCGCCGCAATTATGAGTTCTATACATTTTTCTTATTTAAGGATTAATATATTTTTAGTTAATTTATTTTTTTTGGAGCGAACGATTGGATGCTTCGTCGTATTGGAAAGTCCCGCTATTCGCTCTTATAAATGCGCCAAGTTTTAGGCAGCCAACGCATTGCATTTATACCGCTACTATCGGGGCTATTTTGAAAGGTCTCAACTTGGGTGCATCCCAAAGTGTCGCATATAAAAAACAGGCATATATAGATCAAATTAGAACCGAAAAAGAAGCGTTGGCCTGCTAAATTTCGGTAGCGAGGCGGTGGCTTTGCGCTAGGAACATTAAATTTAGCGAGATTTTTGCTTTCTTTTTATCGACTGAAAAAGAAAGGCCCGTCTGGCGAAGACAAGGAAGCAAACAGTCAAAACACACACAAAATGGTTCTGAAAATGGTCAAATAACAATCAAAAAAATTACTAATGCGACAATTTGGGCTGCACCCACTCAACTTCTCATAAACGGTAACACAAAACAAAGAGTAATTTGACAACTTTCACGTAAAAATAGAACCGAAGTTGTTAAATTTCCACTAACCGCAAACAATACCGTTCTTAATGCCCCCAAGGATTCGTCGCCCAAATCGAAGCATCAGGAATAAACCCAATATCTCGCATCGCCAACATCGAAACCACCACATGAGCAATTTCAGAAGACTTCAACTTATACGCTGAATCCTTTTGGTCAAAACCCGCCTTTTCTGCAAAATCCGTAATCACCTCACTCGGATTAACTTGCATCACCCTTACATTATGAGGTCGCAATTCTGCTCTCCAACATTGTGTGAGTCCCGACACCGCAAACTTACTCGCCACATAAGCCGATCCGTTGGCAAATCCTTTAGTCGCTGCTGTCGAACCAATATTGATGATGTTTCCATACTTATTTTCAACAAAATGCTTTGCCGCTTCTCTTCCAGCGAGAAAAAGACCTTTGGTATTCACTTCCCATTGTGCTTGAAAATCTTCTACACTCGTCTCTATCAAAGAACCAAAACGTCCCATTCCTGCATTATTGATTAACACATTCACAGAACCCATCTCTTTGATACCAAACTCAAAAAGGGCGATTATATCCTCTTCACTGGTCACATCCGCCTTACAACCCAATACGCCAAGTTCATTCGCCACCTTTTCCACTTTATCAGGATTTCTTGACGAAATAACCACTTGTGCGCCATGTTCTTTCAAAAGCCTAGCAATTTCTAAGCCGATGCCACTAGTAGCACCTGTTACGATTACTTTTGCCTCTTTTATATCCATTCTATTTATTTTTTTACATTTTAATCAAAACTAACGCAAAATTAACCATTCTGTTACAGCGACAAAACAAATATCAAAACATTATAATTCCAAACCATAAAAAATTAGAATCATATTCGTGTATTTGTGGCAAAAAATCACCAAACGAACCATCGAGCATCTCATCAATCAAGTATCACAAAATGAACCGACACTGTGGGCTTAGAAAACGTCCCTTCGTTCCAAAAACCACGAAATGAACCACTACATCCCAAAAACCACGAAACGAACCGCAACTATAGACTATTGACCATCGACTATGGACTCTTAAACATCACCTCAATACATTCTTTTTATCCGAATCCAATCGTATCAAGATAAACAATAAGATGCTAAATCCTAAAAAAGACGAACCACCATAACTAATCAAAGGCAACGGAATCCCAATAACAGGAGCCAATCCAATCGTCATAGCGACATTAATCCAGAAGTGAAAAAACAAAATAGAAGCCACACCATACGCATAGATTCTCGTAAAATTCGACTTTTGTCGTTCCGCTACCGATACAATCCGCATAAACAAAAAGACAAAAACCAGTATCAATACTGCGCTTCCAGCAAAACCTAGCTCCTCTCCTATCGCACAAAAAATAAAATCTGTATCCGCCTCTGGCACAAAATCACCCCGAATTTGTGTTCCATTCAAAAAGCCTTTTCCCAAGTATCCACCTGACCCTATCGCTATCAAAGACTGATTCAAGTTATAGCCAATTCCTTTGGGGTCTTCTACTATATTCAAGGTCACCAAAATACGTCCTAACTGATAAGGTTCCAAAATATCGGTACAAATGAAAAAGATGGTCTGAACATAAGCTGCACAACTTGCCAATACTCCCGACAAAATAAAACCACCATTTTCACGCCCAAATTTCTCGGCTAAGAACGCTCCAACAAAAGACAACACAATCATGCCTCCAAAAGCTCCCAATAAAGGAACTCCTGCCAAAAATTGAGGTAAAATCAATACCAATGCAATCCCCAATGCTACAATCACTAAAGGAAATATCTGCTTTTTAGTCGCAAATAAAAATAGGGATATGGGAACCATCAAGGCACAAAGCCCCATCATTAAAGTCTGCGCCCCACTATTTAATACTTCAAAACTTTTAGGATCGAAAGTCGTCAATAAAAGCGTCAAAATAAATAGGGTAATCACGCCTGCAAATAAGACTAAAAACCATCCTGATAAACCTTCTCGATACAAGACTAATATAAAAGAAGTATACACCAAAGCGGTTCCTGCATCACCTTGTAAAACGACCAATCCAAAAGGTATTAAGATAATCAAGGCAGTTATCAAAAAGTCAGGCAACTTTCGAACATTACGATTCATTCCACTTAGGAAGAAAGCGACCATTAAAGCAGTAGAAAATTTTGCTAACTCGGAAGGCTGCAAACGAAGCGGTCCCAATACTATCCACGATTTAGAACCAGCGATCTCTCGTCCTAAAGGCGTTAGTACCAACACCAATAAAATCATCGTAACAATATATAAAATGGGCGAGATTCCTATATAAAATCGTCTATCTAACAATTGAATCAAAAAGATGATAACAAAGGTCACCACCACCCAAGCAAGTTGTCTTCCTACTTTGGTGCCTTGTAAATCCCACAAGCTATTGATTTCATATTCTGGATTATAGTTAGCGGAGTAAATGGCGGTCAGTCCTAAACCTACGAGTATCAAATACAATAAAATGAGTATCCAATCCGTCTTCCGTTTATTCTCTACTGTAGTCAAATAACTCATTCCTCGACTGGTTTTTCAATTAAATTAGCTTCTAATATTTTTTTCTCTCGCCATTGGGCTTTTTTACTCAACTTGCCTGTCAAATACTTTTCGGTCATCAAGGCACACATGGGAGCCGCAAAGGTAGAACCATAACCTGCATTTTCGACAATGGCGGCAATGGCAATTTTAGGATCGTCTTTGGGTGCAAAAAAGATAAAGATAGAGTGGTCATCTCCATGTGGATTTTCAGCCGTTCCTGTCTTTCCACAAGTCGAAATACCTTCAATCTGCGACCATTTCCCTGTCCCCTTTGTCATAACTTGTTCCATACCATCGACCACTACATCAAAATGCTCTCTATCAATACTTACCTTTATTTTATCCAATGGATCTTTGGTTCTTACAATATGAGCAGGACGATATTCCCCTCGATTGGCTAAGATGTGAACATAATTGGCTATTTGTAAAGGGGTAACAGCAATCTCTCCTTGTCCAATACTCAATGAAATAATCGTATTTGCCTTCCATCGCCAACCTTTGTAAATCGTATCAAAGTAATCAACAGTAGGAATCGTCCCTTTGATAAGTCCTGGTAAACCCATCTCTACAGATTGTCCAAAACCAAATTCATAGACATAATTGACCCATCTATCAAAGACGGCATCTATATCGTTATGGACTGGATTCTCAATCGTTCTTTTGAAGACATCACAAAAATAGGGATTACAAGATTGTTCGATACCTGTTTGGACATTGCGACAGGGAGCGTGTCCATGTGAACATTTTACGCTGGTTCCTGCGCCTATCCAAAAGGCTCCTCGACATGCATAATAATGGTTGGGGCGAATGGCTCCTTCTTGTAGTCCAATCAAGGCAACTAAGGGCTTAAACGTTGAACCTGGTGGGTAAATAGCCGTAATACAACGATTCAATTGAGGCTTTAAAGTATCTGCATTTAAGCGAGCAACATTGAAACTTCGTTGTCGTCCTGTCAGTAGTTCGGGGTCGTAAGAAGGACTACTTACCATTGCTAATATTTCGCCTGATTCGGGTTCAATGGCAACGATACTTCCAATTTTGTTTTGCATCAATTGCTCTCCGTAGGCTTGTAAATCTCGATCAATCGTTAGTTGTAAATCAACCCCTTGCTTGGCGGGTTTGTCTAACTCTCCATCATTGTAACGAGCCGTTTCTCGATTGTATTTATCTACGGTGACATAACGGACTCCTTTGTCTCCTCTCAGAAGGTCTTCATACGTTTTTTCGACTCCACTCACTCCAATATAATCGCCCAATGCATAATATTCATCCTTATCCAACATCGCATCATCCACTTCTCCTAAGTACCCATAAATATGAGGCGCAACTTTGGCATGGTAATGTCGAATGGTTCGGACTTGGGCAAAAAATCCTGGAAATTGATACATATAGCCTTGTGCATTGGCATACACAAGCGGCGAGATTTGCTTGATTAGAATGGAAGGTTTATAACGGGAATAATACCGAGCTGTTTTGAGTCGCTCTTCCAAACTGGTTCGACTGATTTTGAAAAGTTCACAAAATTTGAGGGTATCAAAAGGAGCAACATCTTTGGGAACAACCATTATGTCATAGATAGGCTGATTATCGACCAATAGATTTCCTTGTCTATCGTACATTAAACCCCTCGCTGGATGAGTAGGGATTTTTCGCATAATATTGCTTTCTGCCAGTCCTTTGTAGCTTTGGTCAATCACTTGGACAGCATAAAGGCGCACTAATAATACAATGGCTCCTAATAAGAAGACACTTAATACAACTGTTATGCGAACGTTTGATTTCATGTATGTTTTATTTGGGCGTTTCGGTTCTTTACTTGGTTTTGGGACGACGGGACGTTTTTTCGGTTCAGTTAGGGCTTTTTGGGACGATGGGACGTTTTTTCGGTTCAGTTAGGGCTTTTTGGGACGA
>JAHDBB010000196.1 GCA_020630635.1 Chitinophagales bacterium | reverse complement strand
CAATAAAAAAAGGAGTCAATCTTTGACAACTTGCCAATCTTGACTCCCTAGGGAAATATCAATCTGTTTCCTTCAATCTGTTTTTATTTTGGTATTTGTTGGACGATCCGAAAATTGGTTAACATCTCTGGATTGTCGGGATGATTGATGACATTGAAAAAGTGTAAATTAATGTCGTTGCCATCTCCTTGAAAAATAGCATCACAATTTAAATCTGTATCCGATTGCCCATAATTCTGATGAATGAATGTAATATCTGTACCAGTATTTTCGTCAGCCGTTAGGATGTCAAAGAAAGTGTTGTTTGTTTCATTGTGATCGCCTTGATAGGTAATCTCACCATCGCTATTGACATCGCCCGCCCATAATGCCATTCTTCCTTGAACTTCCACTTGTGCATGGTCTCCATAGGTTTCAGTAGTGGCATCGGTAAAATCTATCATTATCGCATCATTGGTATCTGGACTTAAATAGACTGGATCAGCAGTCATCACGCCTAAATGATTGCGATGCCTAACGGATACATGATAGTGTCCATGTTCAATACTTGGAAAGGATACGGGAGATACACCATCTACATCTACGACCTCGCCATTTCGCAAAACAAGGGCTGAACGAGTTGAAAGAATTTGGGCAGGATTGAGGGTATCTCGTAAGTCAATGATGAGCCAATCCACCAAAGCCGTTTCACCTGTCTGATTATAGGTAGTATTGGTGACAGACTCTCCTCCTCCATCTCCTGTATGACCAAAACCACTCAAAGAGGAATAAGGTTCGACTACGGGAACCATAGAACCTTGTCTTAGGTCATCCCGCATGGTCATATTCCCAAAGGCATCAGCCGTCACTCCAACCGTTGCGCCTTGTAAATAAACTCTTGTATGAACATTGACTCCAGCACCCAAAAAGACACTTTCAAAATCATTGTCGTCTTCATCAGTAACATCATTAAACGAAATGTCATTGTGATTGATGACTAAATCATTGGGAAATATCTCTCCTTCTCCTGTATTTGTATCAGGTGTAGAGTCTATATCATCTCCGTCATCACTCACTATTTCTGCCCAAGCAGTGTAAGTACTATTGCCAATGAATGTAATTTCAGCGGTAAACAATAATTCCAAAGATTCATTGGCAGCAAGGTTTGAGAGATTCCAAGTAATCGTACCGTTATTATGAAGACCTCCATTAGAGGCACTCATAAAAGTCATATTATCTTGTAGTTGACTGACGACGGTAAAGTTTCCAGAATTAAGTTCTCCTTGATTGGCTACCGTTATTTTAAAATCAACAGAATCATAAAATTGTATGGTATCATTTTGTCCTTCTGCAAGTGTGGTAATAAGAGCTAAGTCATAAATACAATTGGTCACATCTTCGTTGACAGTTGTACTTCCAGTATTAGAACAATCTCCATTATCATAAGCAGTCAAGGTGTAAGTACCAGCTTCACTCACTATTGGATTTTCTTCATTAGACGTAAAGCCATTCGGTCCTGACCAATTATAAGAAGCCGCATCTGTTGCATTCGCAAAAAGCTGGACACTGGTATTAGTACAAGTTAGCACTCCACTATTATCAGGAGCAACAGTAGGACCATTGGTGACAATAGAATTAACAAAAAGAGCTGCTGTACTACCTTGACAGGAACCATTGGCAACTGATATATTATAAGTTCCTTCTTCACTTACTGTTGGATTGGCTTCATTGGATGTAAAACCATTGGGTCCTGTCCAGTTATAAATAGTAGCATTGCTTGCATTCGTGCTATTGGAAAAAAGTTGTACACTTCCATTAGAACAAGTAATATCACCACTAACAGAAGGTAAAGCAATCGGAATATCACTAAAATCTTCTGTGACTGTTACCTGCCCTATAAAATTACAATACTCTGTACCAAAAGCTGTCAATATATAAGTACCTGTTTCACTAACCAATGGATTGGCTTCTGTAGAGATAAAATCATTAGGTCCTGTCCAAACAAAAGAAGTCGCTTGTGGCGCATTGGCAAAAAGTTGAACTGTTTCATTTGAACAATTAATCGGACTACTTACAGAAGAATTAACATCCTCTAAAATCACTACCTCACTCACCATTGTACTTCCCGTACTAGGACAATCACTATCATCATATGCAGTCAAGTTATAAGTTCCAACTTCACTAACTATTGGATTTTCTTCGCTTGATGAAAAACCATTGGGTCCAGTCCATTCATAAGAAGTGGCTTCTGTTGCATTGGCAAGGAGTTGTACGGTCTCTTTGTTACAAGTAAGCGGACCATCATTGTCGGGCGCAATATTGGGTCCATTAGAAAGAAAAACAGGAAAAGCACCTGCACCAATCTCACATTGACCATTTCTCACATAAAGTATATAAATACCATCTTCACTAATAGTTGGGTTGGTTTCAGTAGAGTTATAATCATTGGGTCCCACCCAGTAATAACTTTCAGCACTTACAATATTGGCAAAAAGTTGAGCACCTCCATTACAATCAAGTGTGTAACTTGGTGAAGCATCAGGTTTACCGACCTCTAAATCTTCCATAACTGTCGTACTTCCTGATTCAGAACAACCACCCTTTGTTGCTGTAACGGTATAAGTACCTGGTTCAGAAATCGTTGGATTCTCTTCAGTAGATGTAAAACCATTAGGTCCTGTCCATTCATAAGAATCAGCCGATGATACACTAGTAGAAAGTTGGACTGTTTCATTTATACAAGTGATAGGACCTGTATTAGATACACTCACAGAAAGTGATCCAGGAATGGTAACACAATAGTTATCTGAACAGCAATTACAATCTGTAAATTCAAGACAGTACTCTCCTGTAACAGTAGCCATTATTTCGGTACCTACATAGGTCGTATTATTCGGACCAGTCCACTCATAACTCTCACTACATGGGCTATTTCCATCACAAGAAGAGTTACTAGAAACTGATGCTCTAATTTCTATCGGGGCATTACAAATATTACCAAAATCTTGAACAATACTAGCAGAACATTGAGCTTGTGTCATGGAGGGGAATAGGCAAAAAAGAAGGGAAAGAGACCATATAAATAGTAAAAAACGTGTTGATATTTTGTTGAATTTCATAAACAATTAGCTTATTTTTTAGATGTGTTGTTTGGATAAATAAAGAAGGAAAGACTTCTTTTAATTACGTATTAAACATATATTTAGTTTCGCCTATTTAACTATTATCATCATTTGTATTACTTAATATCTATGATGGAAGTTCCTGAGATGATGATGAAATCAATGTTTGCCATGATACTTATCTTTTTTTGAATGATTAAAAAATGCGTGTTGCTTTCATTTGTTGGTACAAATTTAAAACAGAATGCAAGGGTTTGTCAATAGCAAAAAGGACGAAAAAAACGAACTTATTAGTTTTAAAAAAAAGACACTATTCAAACAAAAAAACACCTAAAACACTGATTATCACAATTATTAAAAAATCAAAAAATCACCAAAACAAGCCAATTATTAGGTTTTTATTTTTCAATCATGAGCTTTTTATTGGGCATTTTTTCCCATTTTTTTTGAAAAAATAATTTGGAGCGATAGTTGGAAGGCTTCGTCGGGATGGAAAGTCCCGCTATTCGTTCCTATCCCCTTCGTAGAGCAAATTCATGAATTTGCTCTACGAAGGGGATACCACTACTATCGGGGCTAGATCGTTAAGGACACGACTTCTCACAAACTGAACCGCTTTTGAATTTAACCCATTCGGGACTAGTCAAGAAGAGACAGAACGTTTTCAAAAACGGACTGCTTTAAAATTTAGAAAGTATAAATTATAAATATTAGAAAACTTGTACTAATTTTAACCGAAATTTTTAGAATAGTCTATCTAAATTTTAAATTCTCCAGATGAGACCGCTTCAATCAAAAATAAATCCCAATAGTCAATCCTTCAAAGACAACTATGCCGAAATGAGCAAGTTGGTCGAAAAACTTGAAAAAAACTTAGAAAAAAGTCGTTTTCAGGGAAAAGAAAAATACCTAGAACGTGCTAGACAAAGAGGTAAGCTTTTAGCAAGAGAACGTTTAGAACTGGTTTTGGATAAAGACAGCCCTTTTTTAGAGTTGCTCCCCTTAGCAGGAATGGAACGAAAAGGCGGATTTGGCGCAGGCGGAACCAATGTCTCCGGCATCGGCTTAGTGGCTGGTAAACTCTGTATGGTCAACTCCAATGTTGGAACGAGAAAAGGTGGTTCTATTGATTACGCCACCAATTTCAAAGCCTTACGCATCAACGAAATCTGCTTAGAAAATAAACTCCCTTGTATCAACTTGGTAGAAAGTGGTGGAGCTAATCTACCCGACCAAGCCAAGATTTTTAACTACGGAGGCGAAGCATTTCGACAAATCACCAGACGTTCCAAAGCAGGTTTGACCACCATTTCTGTCGTATTTGGCAATGCAACGGCTGGTGGAGCTTATGTTCCTGGTATGTCCGACTTTTCGATTTTCCAAAAACAGGCGGCAAAGGTTTTCTTGGCAGGTCCTCCCCTCGTCAAAATGGCTACTAACGAAATAGCAACGGATGAAGAATTAGGTGGAGCAGAGATGCACAGTCGAGTATCAGGCGTATCCGACTACTTAGCCGAAGACGAATTAGATGGCATTCGTTTAGCCAGAGAGATAATGGGCTTTATTGCGACTTCTCGACCTCATTTTATCCCACAAGAACCCATCGAAAATCCTTTGCATTCAGCCGATGAAATACTGGGCGTTGTTACCCACAATATCAAAACACCTTTCGATATTCGAGAGTTGATTTTAAGAGTAGTAGATGGTTCTCGCTTCTCCGAGTTCAAGCCCGAATTTGGCAATACTTTAGTCACTGGTTGGGCAAAAATACATGGCTATCCTGTCGGCATCATTGCGAATAATGGAGTCATCTTTTCCGAATCCGCCAACAAAGGCGCACAATTCATCCAGCTTTCCAATAAAAATAATGTTCCGTTGATTTTTATGCACAATACCACAGGCTATATGGTGGGTAAAAAATATGAAGAAGGTGGTATTATTAAAAATGGAGCCAAGCTCATCAATGCTGTCTCCAATAGCAACGTCCCTCATCTTACCTTGATGGTCGGTTCTTCCTATGGTGCGGGTAATTATGGAATGAATGGACGTTCTTACCGCCCTCGCTTTCTCTTTGCCTACCCCAATTCTAAAGTGGGTGTGATGGGTTCCGAACAGTTAGCTGGTGTGATGGAGATTATCCAAAAGGAAGCTGCTAAAAAAACGGGAAAGGAATACAATGAACAACAAGCAGAGATGATGAAACAAATGCTGATCGCTGACGCTGAATCTAAATCCTCTTCTTGGTACTCTACTTCTGAATTGTGGGATGATGGTTTGCTCGATCCTAGAGAAACAAGAAACTATCTGGGCTTTTCTTTAGCAGTCGTTTACAATCAAGAAATCAAAGGGACAGAAGGATACGGAGTTTGGAGGATGTAGTTTGATTCAGTTCATAGCGTGGTTTGGGACGAGGGGACGGGACGGTTCTGTTCGTGCTTTTGGGACGAGGGGACGATTCTGTTCGTGCTTTTGGGATGAGGGGACAGTTCGGTTCTGTTCTTGCTTTTGGGGCGATAAGGCGTTTTTTCTTATCAACGACAAATTGATTCGATTTATTAAAAATAACGTCACATTCGTCCCTTCGCCCCTTCTTCTGGCACTAAGAAGTCCAGACCTCAACCAACTAGCCCCGATAGTAGCGGTATAAATGCAATCCGTTGGCTTCCTAAAACGTGGCGCATTTATAAGAGCGGATAGCGGGACTTTCCTGTACGACGAAGCAAGGAACCCTTCGCTCCTAGCCTAAAAAAGGAATAGGATTATTGCATTTTTCGGGATTAATAGGATTTCAATTTATGAATCAAAAACGTCCCTTTCGTCCCTAAAAAAACAGTAACTGAAGAGAAACGTCCCTTCGTCACTATAATATAATTCACTCGTCACCAAAAGCAAAAACTGAACAGTAAGTCACTCGTCACCAAAATATAAAAATGAATCAAACGATCCATACTTTATTGATAGCCAATCGGGGAGAAATCGCTTCTCGAATTATTAGAACTTGTAAAAAAATGGGCATCAAAAGTGTCGCTGTTTTTTCGGAAGCAGATAGAAATGCACCTTTTGTCAAACAAGCAGATACAGCCGTATTTATTGGAGAAAGTAGCCCTAATGCATCTTATTTAGATCAAGATAAAATCATTGATGTCGCTAAAAAAATGGGAGCCGATGCCATCCATCCAGGTTATGGTTTTTTGTCTGAAAATGTCAGTTTTGCCCAAAGATGCGAAACAGAAAACATACTCTTTGTCGGTCCCAATGCAGCAGCGATTGATGCGATGGGTTCTAAGGCAAAAGCCAAAAGTTTGATGAAAGAACACAAGGTTCCTGTGGTTCCTGGCTATCAAGGAAGCGACCAAAGTGTTGCAACCTTACGGCAAGCTGCCAATGAAATCGGTTATCCTGTTTTACTCAAAGCAACGGCTGGTGGTGGCGGCAAAGGAATGCGAATCGTCCACGAGGAAAAAGAGATAGAATCTGCTATCGAAGCCGCTAAACGAGAAGCTCTAAACGCTTTTGGTGAAGATGGATTGATTGTCGAAAAGTACATCGCTTCTGGAAGACACATTGAGTTTCAAATCTTTGGCGATAAACATGGAAATGCCATTCATATTTTAGAAAGAGAATGTTCGATTCAAAGACGTTATCAAAAGGTCATAGAGGAAAGTCCATCGCCTATTATGGGCGAAAAGTT
This sequence comes from Chitinophagales bacterium, assembly GCA_020630635.1. Taxonomy (GTDB): domain Bacteria; phylum Bacteroidota; class Bacteroidia; order Chitinophagales; family UBA2359; genus JAHDBB01. Next base: position 3,445 of record JAHDBB010000196.1, on the reverse strand, counting down.
GAGACAAAAAATGGGCGAAGCAGCCGTAAACGCAGCCAAAGCATTGAGCTATGATAATGCTGGAACAGTAGAATTTATTTTAGACGATACCACACAAGATTTTTATTTCTTGGAAGTCAATACACGACTACAAGTAGAGCATCCTGTCACCGAAGAAATCACAGGCTTAGACTTGGTACAAATGCAGATAGAATCTGCTCAAGGATTACCACTTTCTATCTCCCAAAATGAGGTCAAAGGACAAGGTTATGCCATCGAATGTCGCTTATATGCCGAAGATGCCAGCAACGATTTTTTGCCCGTTACAGGAACGATTGAACGCTTTGAAATTCCACAAGTAGAAGGCTTACGAGTAGAAACAGCGATTGAGTCGGGTTCTGAAATTTCTATCTTTTATGACCCCATGATTGCCAAATTGATTGTCTGGGATCAAAGCAGAGCTGCTGCTCATCGAAAAATGCAGTATGTCTTGAAAAATTTGGTGTGTTTGGGAATGACAACGAATCAAGACTTTTTACTCCATCTTTTAAAGCATCCAAAGTTCTTAAAAGGCGAATATGATACGCACTTTATCCAAAGAGAAATGGATTTAGAAGGTATAAATGTTAAGGAAGAAAAAGATATTCACTTAGGAGCGATAGCTGCGGTTTTATTCGGCTGGCAACAAAGAGAACAAAAACGAACTTTACTAAAATCCATTCCTTCTGGTTGGCGAAATAGCTTTTATGATTATCAACAAGAAGCCTTTACTTTTGAGGATAAAGAAGTCGTAGTGAAGTATCGCTTTTTAAAAGACACTTTTCATTTTTTAATCGGCGAAAACACTTATGAAACCAAACTTATTTCAGCAACTTCTCGAAAGATTCGTTTAGAGTTAGATGGTGTTCAATATACATTGGATGTCAAAAACAAAGACCATCATTTCTTTGTACATCATGAAAGTATGGGCAACATCACCTTAATTGAAAAAGAGCGTTTTCCTATCAAAGAAAGTGAACAAGTCAAAGGAGGCTATATTGCACCAATGCCTTCGCAAATTATCAAAGTATTGGTGGAGTCAGGACAAGAAGTAAATGCAGGAGAACCTTTAATTATTTTGTCTTCAATGAAAATGGAAAATACCATTGAGGCAGTAGAAGATGGTGTCGTCGAAGAAATTTATACAGAAGAAGGAAGTAGTGTAGAAGCAGGATTTTTATTGTTGAAAGTTATTTAGTCTATAGTTCTTTGTCGATAGTCGATAGTTACTGTTCAGAATGGTCTATCGACCATCGACTATGGACTCAAAAAAATCAAACCTATGAATATTTACAATCAAGAAATTATAGCAACAATTAAAGAACAAAAGTTTGCATTTATAGAATTGAATGAAGAAAATCATGTATTGACTTTGACATTGGATAGAGCACATAAAAAAAATGCCCTGCATCCTCAAATGGTCAATGAAATTGCCTTTGCTTTACAATATGCTCATTATGAAAAAAGTGTTTGGGTTGTTGTCATTCAAGCAAAAGGAAATGTATTTTGTGCAGGTGCAGACTTAAAAGCAATGATGGGCATTATCGAAGAAAATGATTCGACTATTCCCAAACCAGAAGGCGAAATTTTGATCGGTGAGTTATTTAATAAAGTGTTTAAACCGACCATTGCAAAGGTGACAGGCGATGTATATGCTGGTGGATTTTTCTTCTTAGCTGGATGCAATATTGTGGTAGCACAAGAAGATGTCAAGTTTGGTTTACCCGAAGTCAAACGAGGTTTATTTCCGTATCAAGTGATGGCTTCTTTACTCAAAGTGATGCCTGCTCGAAAGGTGATTGACTGGTGTATTCGAGGCTACAATTTGCCTGTTTTGGAAGCCGAAAAATACGGTTTGGTCTCACAAGTTTCAACGGCTGAAAATATAGATCAAGCAGTAAATGCAATCGTTGAGGAATTAATTCAAAATAGCCCAAGTGCGATTCGTTTAGGTTTGACCGCTTATGATCATATTCAACCATCAGCAGCCGAACACAAGTACTTATTCAATATGTTGCAAAAGACGATTATGACGGCAGATGGACAAGAAGGATTGAAAGCGTTTAGAGAGAAAAGGAAGGCGGTTTGGACGGGAAGTTAGTCAACAGCTTTCGGTTCTGTTCGTGCTTTTGCTTTCAGTCCACAGCTTTTGGTTCTGTTCGTGCTTTTTGCTTTTGGTTCATTTCATAATTTAATCAACTATGGCTTTTAAATTTGAGAATTTACGAGTTTGGCAATTGTCTTTGGAGTTTGCAAATGACATTCATTTACTAACAAGACAATTTCCAGTTGAAGAACGATATATTTTAACATCTCAAATCAAAAGAGCTGCTGATTCTATCTGTCTAAATATTGCAGAAGGTTCAACAGGACAAACTGACAAACAATTTTCCTTATTTTTAGGTTATGCAATTCGCTCAGGAATTGAAGTTGTTACTTGTTTATATTTAGGCAAAAAACGAAACTTAATTAATGAATCTACTTTTGAAAAATTATACAATCAAGCAAATGAACTTATTACAAAAACCCAAGCATTAAGAAAAAAACTCAATAAATAATATCAAAAAATGCCTTATAAAAAACTCATCTTATCGGCAGCTTTGACAGGAGCCGCTACCAATCGAAATCACTGTCCCCACATTCCTTACACTCCCAAAGAATTGGGCGAAGAAGCACAGCGTTCAGTCGAAGCAGGAGCAAGTATCGTACACATTCATGCAAGAGAAGACGACGGGACTCCAAGTTGGCGCACCGAAGTTTTTGAGCAAATCACCGAAGAAGTCCGTAAACGCTGCCCCGATGTCATCATCAATTTTTCGACAGGTGCGATTGGCATTACCAAAGAAGAAAGAGTAGCGCATTTACCCATCACCAAACCCGATATGGCAGCCTTCAATATGGGAAGTATGAACTATGCGATTTACTCCAAAAAACAAAAGCAATTTTATTGGAATGCCGTTTTTGAGAACTCTTTTAGCACCATGCAATTTGTAGTAAAGACCATGAATGACAACCAAATTGCGCCAGAGATGGAGTGTTTTGATACGGGACATATTCGCAATGCAGAACCTTTACGTGATATGGGTTTGATTCCAGAAAATGCGTGTTATAGTTTGGTGATGGGCGTATTGGGCGGCATTCCTGCGACCACCGAAAATCTCATTCATCAAATCAAACAAGTTCCACAAGGAGCGTATTGGCAGGTCATCGGCATCAGTCGAAAGCAATGGCAATTGGCAGCAGTTGCTTGCACGATGGGCGGCAATTTTCGAGTGGGATTAGAGGACAATTTTTATCTTCCCAACAATGAGATGGCAAAGTCCAATGGCGAATGTGTAGAGTGGGGTGTCAAGTTGGCTCGGATGATGGGCAGAGAGATTGCCACGATTCAAGAAACGAGAGAAATGCTCAAAATACCTTTGAGAAC
>JAHDBB010000195.1:7488-10258 GCA_020630635.1 Chitinophagales bacterium | reverse complement strand
ATAGCCCCGATGGTAGTGGTATTGCTGTTTTGTGGGTTGGCGTGGGTTGTGGCAAGGCAACAGCAATGAGAACGGACAGCGGGACTTTCCATTACAACGAAGCAATATCTGTTCGCTCCTATTAAAAATAAAACCAATAAAAAGGCTTCTAAAGCAGTTCGTCAGAGAAGGCGAACTGCTTTTTTTATTCATTTTAAAGAAATAATCTATAAATGTTGAGAAATTTACTGAATTTTTAAGGCGCATTTCTTTAAGGTTCTAAAGAAGATATTAACTTTGTGAGATTTTTATAGCTATCTTATAAAATTTTTCCATATCAATCCTTTAGCGATGAAAGATAATATAGTTTTTTGGGGAGATAATGAACAAGACAAAAAAATCTTGGTAATTCTCAGACTCAGAAATAATGACCACAAAGTAGATATTTGGACGTTCTTAAAAGACAAACTACAAGATGAATTTGTCGAAAAAATGTTTCAAGATTGGGACGAAATAGACGTATCCACTTTTCCTGAACATCACACCTACGAAGAAAGAGATGTAACAGCTAGCGACTTACTGCCTGAAACAATCAAAGCATATAACACTGATTTGGTGATTCGGACGGAGGAAGAATGGCGAGTGAAAGTCCTCTCCTCCCGTATTTTTCAAATGATGTCTAATGAAATCGAAGCCTTACACGGGCAAGTAGAAACATTGGACCAATATGATAAAACACTTTGGGAGACGGCTAAGGGATATAATAATAAGCTCAACGCTCATTCGCAAGAACGCAATTTCACCAGAGAACAATATGGTGAGTTGAATAAAATCCTCAATGAATGTTTTGAAAAACTCAAAACTAAAATGAATGAGGAGAATAAGCAATATGAGCAGCAAGCCCAAATCAATCGGGAACAAATCCTTCAAAAACTCAAAGAGTTGGATGAACAAGCGGAAAATGAAGCCTTGCTTGCCAAAACCTTTGATGATTTGAAAGCTTTACAAGCGGAAACCAAAAATATGCGCCTTACGAGAGAAGGTCGTAAAGAAATTTGGGATAAGCTCAATGAAAGTTTCCAAAATGTCAAAGACCGTCGTAAGTCTATGGCAGGTTTTAGATTGGAAAAACGCATCAATGGTCTCCAAAATGCCGTCAATAAAATGGCAAACTCTATCAGAAGAGATAAGGATTCTGTTGATTTTCAAAATCGCCAGTCTGAACATATCAATGCTGGTAAATTAGAAATTCAACTAAGAGCTGCTAAAGCCAAAATGCTTAATTCTCGTATCGAATCGAAAGAGAAAAAACTAGAAGATATGGAGAAAACCCTTTCTGAATTGAAAGGACAGCTTTCTTCTATCAAGGCAAAAGCTCAAAAAGAATCGGATAAAGCAAAGGCTAAGAAAACTTCAGAGGCTAAAACAAAAGAATCTGCAAAGGTGGCTGCTAATCCAAAGGCGGACGCTCCAAAAGAAGGTGCAAAAGTAGCGGAAACGGCAGAAGCTCCAAAAACAGAAGAACCTGCAAAGGAAGAACCCAAAGTAGCAGAAGCTCCGAAGGCAGAAGAACCCAAAGCAGAGGAAACAGTAGTGGAAGCTCCAAAGGCGGAAGAACCCAAAGCAGAGGAAACAGTAGCGGAAGCTCCGAAAGCAGAAGAAGCAACCAACGAAGATTCTACGGTCAAAGTAGATTCAGAAGAATAAAAAGACAAATTGTCTCAAATGAAAAATCCCGTAAAGAGTTGAAGCTCTTTACGGGATTTTTTTATTTTTATAGATGAATGGTATTCTAAAACCCATTCACTCCATTCACGGTCGTATATTTAAAACTCAACTTCTTATCAGGATAAATATACTTAAACGCTGACTGTACCATCAAAGTCGCCTCATGAAATCCACACAAAATCAACTTCAACTTTCCTTCATACGTATTAATATCTCCAATCGCATAAATTCCTTCCACATTGGTCGAATAATCCAAAGTATTCACTTCAATCGCATTTTTATCAATCGTCAAATTCCAATCAGCAATCGGTCCCAACTTGGGCGATAAACCAAATAAGGGAATAAAATGGTCGGTAGATTTGACCTCTTCTGTTCCTTCTTTGTGTTTAATGATGACTTCATTTAATTTCCCATTTCCATTGAGTCCAACCACTTGTGCATTGGTAATCAAGTTGATTTTACCTTGTGTAGCGAGATCATGTACTTTTTCGGCTGAATCCAATGCGCCTCTAAAACTGGTACGTCTGTGAATCAACGAAACTTCACTTGCTACTTCTGATAAGAAAATCGTCCAATCCAATGCTGAATCGCCTCCACCTGCCAATACAACTCGCTTGTCTCTAAACAATTCGGGTTCTTTGATAATATAATGCACATTTTTGTTTTCAAAATGAGCGATATTATCAATGGGTGGTTTGCGGGGTTCAAAACAGCCCAATCCACCAGCAATACAGATGACAGGCGCAACATGTTCTGTCCCATGACTGGTCGTCAATTTAAAACGTCCATCTTCCAATTTTTCGATGGTTTCCGCTCTTTCTCCCAATGTAAAGCCAGGTTTGAAAGGCTCAATTTGTGCCATCAAATTATCGACCAACTCTCCTGCTAAAATAGAAGGATAACCTGGTATATCATAGATGGGTTTTTTGGGATAGATTTCTGTCAATTGTCCTCCTGGTTGAGCGAGGGCATCTACTAAGTGACAGCGCAATTTTAAAAGTCCTGCTTCAAAAACGGTAAACAATCCACAAGGACCTGCTCCAATAATTAAAATATCCGTTTC
>JAHDBB010000195.1:0-7388 GCA_020630635.1 Chitinophagales bacterium | reverse complement strand
TCGCAAAACCTTTTAGCCAACGCTACCATTTAGCATACCACTACTATCGGGGCTAGTTGGGAAAGAACAGAACGCCTTACAAACTGAACCAGTTTAGAAATTACTGGTCACCAACCACTTGTCACCTAATATTCACTTCAATAAATCAGCCGTTATTGCATTGAGTTGTTTCACCTTTTCTGAAAAATCCCCTGTCAAACGATCTCGTATCTGTTTCAGATTATTGAGCAATTCGGCAGTGTCTTCGGGCAAAGTAGCTTCTAAAACTTGGCGAAAACGCTTGGCAAAGGTGGGGGATTTACCGTTGGTTGAGATGGCTACTTTCAAATTGCCTCTGGTAACAATGGAACCTAAGTAAAAATCACAAAGAGCTGGCGTATCAGCCACATTCACTAGTAAACCTTTCGCTTTTGCCGCTGCCTGTACCTCCTTATTCAAATCGGGTATATTGGTCGCTGCAATCACCAAGTCTTTGCCATCCAAGTCACTTACCTCAAAAGGCTTTTGAATGACCGTCACATTATCTTTACCCTGTATCAATTCCGTGATTTCCTCCCGAATTTCAGGAGCAACGATCGTGATATTGGCATCAGGGCTGCTCTTCAAAATAAAACTCATCTTCTCTAATCCCACTTCACCAGCTCCAACAATCAACATTTCCAATTGATGAAGTTTTAGGAAAATGGGATATAAAGGATTCTGTTGTTGAGTATTCATATTTTTGTTTTTAAAATTGGGACGAAGGGGCGTTTCGATTCTGTACTTACTTTGGGGACGATGGGACGTTTTCGGTTCTGTTCTTGCTTTGGGGACGATGGGACGTTTTCGGTTCTATTCTTGCTTTGGGGACGATGGGACGTTTTCGGTTCTGTTCTTGTTTTGGGGACGATGGGACGTTTTCGGTTCTGTTCTTGCTTTGGGGACGATGGGACGTTTTCGGTTCTATTCTTGCTTTGGGGACGATGGGACGTTTTTCGATATAAAAAAATACAAGTTGAGTCGATTTTAACAAAGTAAACGTCCCCCTTTCGTCCCAACATGTAAACACTAAACTGTTCGTCCCTTCGTCACCATTTTAGCTCTAAGAACTACTTTCCTCAACCACCTAGACCCGATAGTAGCGGTATGAATGCAATGCGTTGGCTTCAAAAAACGCTGGCTGCATGCATAAGAGCGAATAGCGGGGAGACCCAAGACAACGAAGCAAAACTCGTTCTCTCCTAATAAAAAAAGAATAGGATTTTAGAATTCATTTCAAGATTAGTAGGATTTCATTTGCAACAAACGAAATATTCATAACTCCTTAAATCAAATCGTAAATCATACGGTCTCTCATCCCTTAAAAATTACGCTGATCGTGGTAAACCTTTCGCAATTTGAGCCATTTGTGGACTATACTTTTGACGCAAATATTCAGCATTTAGATGTGGATGCAATTGTACTACCTCGCCAATCACAATAATCGCTGGCGATGATAACTGCTCTCGTTCTACTACTTCTTGGATATTGTTAATTGTACCTAAACCGATCTTTTCATTGGGTAAAGAACCATTTTGTACAATCATCACAGGCGTGTCTTCTTTACCTTGTTTTTGGAAAGCCTCCACAATCAAAGGCAGCTTTCGCATTCCCATCAAAATAACAACCGTAGCAGAAGATTGAGCAGCAACAGCAATGTCATTCGAGAATTGACCGAACTTAGTAGTCGCTGTCATCACCCAAAAACTTTCGTTTATCCCTCGTCTAGTTAAAGGGACTTCTTGGAGTTCAGGAACAGAAATGCTGCTGGAAATACCTGGCACAATCGTCGTTTCAATATTGAAAACTTTGGCATATTCTAATTCCTCATGTCCTCGTCCAAAGACAAAAGGATCACCGCCTTTAAGTCTTACCACATGCTTTCCTGCCAATGCTTTTTCGACGATTAATAGGTTGATTTCGTCTTGTGTGTAACGATGAAAATCTGGTCGTTTACCAACAAAAATCTTTTCTGCATTTATGGGTGCATATTCTAAAAGTGCGTCATTAGATAAGGCATCATATAAGACCACATCCGCTGCTTGTAATGCTTTTACACCTTTGATTGTAATTAAGTCGGGATCGCCTGGACCTCCGCCAACTAAAGTGAGTTTTCCTTTGCTTTTGCTTTTCATGATTTATGCTTTATAGTGGTTTCCAATAACTGTTTTATCTTTTCCATTTTGAATCAATTGCATGGCACGAATGGCTAAAACCTTATCCATAAATGCATTGGCTTGTGCTAAATATTGCTTGGCAAAATCTTCACTGGGTTCATTCTTCTTGATTTGGAGAGTTAAATCAGCGAAAGAACTGTCGAGCTTGATTTCATTGGTCGTAACATAGTGTGTATCAAAATCCTCAATGATGCCTTTTTGGGTATTGCACAAAACGTCTTTGCTTAATAAAAGGGCTTTGGCTCCGATGACCAAAGAACTGTAGGTATGATAAATGCTATCAGCAAATGAATTGAGCGAAAAGGCTTCTTCTGACAAACTCAACTTTTCATTGGCTTCGTCAATAATGGCAGCGACTACATCATAACTGACTCCTGCACATTCACCCACCCCGATTTCTTGCTTATAGGTTTCCTCTTGTCCCCAATCTTGGTAATCATTTTCAACTAGATTTTTTTTATCGCCCAATGGTTTGAGGATGTCGTAAAAATATCGTTTGCCTTGACGATAATAATAGTCATTGAAGTATTCGCCTTCCGTACTTTTAGCATAGTAATCTTCCAAAACTGTACGAATCACATCGGGCGTTCTTTTGGTAGGAACTTTGATAACTTTTTCTGCAATAAAACCTTGTCCATTGGGATCAACACCTCCCCCTAAAACCACTTGCATCGCAGGAGCCACTAGACCGTCATGACGAATCGAACTTCCATGAAACCCAATATTCGCTGCCATGTGTTGCCCACAAGCATTCATACATCCACTAATTTTGATTTGGATATTGCGTTCTTCTATCAAGTCGGGGTATTCGTCTTTGATGACTTGTTCTAAAACTTCGGTCAATCCCGTGCTATTGGTCACCGCCAAGTTACATGTATCTGTTCCTGGACAAGCTGTAATATCGGCAGTCGAGCCAAAGCCAGGTTCTGCCAAGCCCAATTCATCCAATTTTACAAATAAGTAAGGAAGGGCTTCTTTTCGGATAAATTTGAGTAAGAATCCTTGATTGATGGTAATACGAATATCATCGGCTGCCCATTCTTTGACCAATGCTGCTAACTTTCGGGCTTTTTCAGCATGAATATCACCTAATAAAACTTTGATTTGGAGTGCGTAAAAACCTTTTTGCTTTTGTTCAAAAATATTGGTTTTGAGCCATTTGTCATATTTTTCTTGATCGCTAATTTCAACACTTGGCACTTCTTTTTCTGGAGCAGGAACGCTTTCTGGAACAAGACTGGTATCTATTTCGACAGTATGATTTTTAAGGGCTTTCCTTTCAGCTTCCACCAATTCCATAAAGCCATCTAAACCTAGCTTTTTCACCAAAAACTTCATACGGGCTTTTTGTCTTTTGACTCGTTCCCCATATCGGTCAAACACTCGCAAACAAGCTTCCATAAAAGGAATGATTTTATTTTCTTCTAAAAACTCGTAAGCTGTTTGAGCAACAATGGCTTGTGCGCCCAATCCACCACCAACTACTACTTTAAATCCTCGAACTTCTTTTCCATCTACTTGTTTAATTTTAGGAATAAAGCCAAAGTCATGAAAATAGGTAAAAGCAGAATCTTTGTCACTTGAAGAAAAGGCAGGTTTGATTTTTCGTCCCATATCTTGGCAAATGGGATTGCGAAGGAAGTATTGGAAGGAGGCATAAACGTAAGGAGAAATATCGAAAGGTTCGTCTGGGTCAATTCCTGCATTGGCGGAACCTGTCAGGTTACGGACTGTATTGCCACAAGCTTCTCTTGCTGTGATATTTTTTTCTTCCAACAAGGTCCAAATTTCTGGTGAGTCTTCCAATTTGACATGGTGCATTTGTATATTTTGGCGAGTCGTCAAATGTAGATTACCATTGGTGAATCTTTCAGAAATATCTGCCATTCGGACCAGTTGTTCACTTGTCAACTTTCCAAAAGGGACTTTGATACGAAACATTTGAACACCTGTCTGTCGTTGTCCATAAACGCCTCTGGTGAGTCGAAAATGCTTAAACTTGTCCTCTATAATTTTTCCGTCTTTGAAGTCGTTAATCTTTTGTTCCAACTCCAAAATATCTTTTTTAGCTTCAACGCTTACTTTATTGATGTCTGCTTTCATGTGGTATGGTGATTTAATTGAAATATCACAAATAAAAAACCCTTTTTCAAATAAATGAAAAAGGGCATTATAAAAACTGTGTTTATTTTTCATTATTAACATAGCTTTGCCAGCCCTTCTTTTTTAGAAAGACAACAGCAACAACAATTGCTTAAACTGCTATGTAGGAAATATTGTTTCATCTTAAACAAAAAAAACCCTTCCTCAATATTGAAGAAGGGCTTTGTTACCTAAATTTACTTTTTTATATTACACAGTACTGTATTACCCTTCTTTTTGAAAAGAACAGCAACAACAACAGTAATATGTATGCAATAAATATTTCAAAACTTGATATAGTTTTTAATTGAGGTGCAATATTAAATCATTTAGGGGAATATCACAATACTTTTTGATTTTATTTTTAATTTTTTCTTTTTTTGGAGAGAACGGTTATTACTCTTTCATCGTAACAGGTCTCCCCGCTGTTCGTTCCTATCGCCTTTGCCAACGCCACAACCCACGCTAACCCACAACAGGCGATACCACTACCATCGGGTCTAGATCGTTATGGAAAGGACTTCTTAGAGCTAGAAGTGTGACGATGGGACGAACTGTTCAGTTTTTACATGTTGGGACGAGGGGACGTTTACATTATAAAATTGAATCAGCTTGTCTTTGACATAAAAAACGTCCCTTCGTCCCCAAAGCAAGCACAGAACCGAAACGTCCCTTCGTCCCTAAACCAAGTCATAAACTGTAATGCTTGTATCCCATCACACCCAAAAATCCAGTATTTTTGTAAAAAATCATTTTTCAATGCAAAGACTTTTTCATTTATGGATACTCTACCTATTTTTTTCCACTACTTGTATCATTGCACAACATACTATCCAGATTGTTGATTCAATAACGCAAACTCCCATTTCAGAAGTTTTTGTATATGATGAAAAGCAACAGATTCAGGAAGTTTCTAATGACAAAGGACAAATCTTTCTTGAAAATATAGACACAACAACTTTTCTTTTATTTCAGCATGCCTCCTACCAATTCAAAAAGGCTACTTTTTCTGATATTCAAACACAAGATTTTACCGTTTTTTTAGAAAAAGCCAACATTGTCCTTCCTGAAACGATGGTGACTGCCAATCGAGTCCGAGAAAAACGCTTTGAAATTACCAATAAGATTCAAACGATTTCAGCTACTCAAATTGTTCACAATAATTCGGGGACATCCGCAGATTTATTAGATAAAGCAGGGAATGTGTTTATACAAAGAAGTCAGGCAGGTGGTGGAAGTCCTGTGATACGGGGCTTAGAAGCCAATAAAGTTCTCATCGTCTTGGATGGCATACGGATGAATAACGCTATCTATCGAGGTGGTCATGTGCAAAATGTCATTACGATTGACCCTATGATGTTGGAAAAGGTGGAAGTCGTTTATGGTCCTGGCTCTGTTATTTATGGAAGCGATGCATTGGGTGGCGTGATGCATTTCACAACTAAGAAGTCTCAATTGACGAAAGATACGCTCCCTACTTTTGACGGTAATACCTACCTTCGTTATACTTCCGCCAATAAAGGGACGAGTCTTCATTTAGACTTTAATTGGGGATTTGAAAAATGGGCGAGCTTGACCAGTATCACCTATAGTCAATTCGGAGATTTACGGATTGGCGAGCAGCGTTCTGGTGCATATCCCACTTGGGGTTTACGTCCTGAATACATCGACCAAATCAATGGACAAGACACCATTCTCCAAAATGATAATCCCTTAATTCTTCGGCAAACAGGATACAACCAAACGGACTTACTCCAAAAAATCCGCTACCAACTCCAACCTCATCAACAATTCAATGTCAATCTTCAATATTCGACTACTTCCAATATTCCTCGCTTTGATCGTTTGAATGATTATAATGATGGAAGGCTCAAGTTTGCAGAATGGGCTTATGGTCCCCAAGATAGGCTATTATTTTCTTTACAGTTTGTAGATGAGAAAAAAAGACGTTTTCATGAAAATATCACTTGGACTGCTGCTTTCCAACAAATTGAAGAAAGTCGTATTAGGCGAAAATATCAAAGTAGCATTCGTTCTTCTCAAATTGAAGAGGTACAAATTTATAGCTTAAATGGGGATGCAGTCAAATCCTTTTCTCCCAAACACCGTTTACAGTATGGACTTGAAGCTACTTTAAATAACATCCAATCTACTGCTTTTGAGGAAGACATTACCAATGCCGAAATCCAAAATAATATTCCAACCCGTTATCCAGATGGGGACAATCAAACACAAAGTTACTCGATTTACAGTCGTCATAAATGGCATTTGGCTCCTCAATGGATTTGGACCAATGGACTGCGCTATACTTATCAACGCTTAGAGGCAGCTTATCAAGATAGTAGCGATTATCATTTACCTTATAATTCGATTAGCGACCAACATAGTGCCATGACTTTTAGTTCTGGTCTTCTCTTTAATCCTAATGAACGTAGCAAATTTGCAGCAAGTATTTCGTCAGGCTTTCGGTCTCCAAACTTGGATGATGTTGCCAAATTTTTTGATCCAGCAGATGCTAATGTAGTTGTTCCAAATGCCGATGTCAAACCTGAATATGCTTATAATGGTGAGTTGAGTTGGGAACAACAAATCAATGAGCGTTTGTACCTCAATGCGGATGTTTATGGCATGTACTTGGTGGACTTAATCAGGCGAGAACGTTTTGATATTAATGGACAAGACTCTATTGTTTTTGAAGGAACTTTGAGTGAAGTATATGCCAATACCAATGCAGCTAAAGCCATGATTTATGGTGCTGCCTTTAGTTTACAAGTAGAAGTTTTGAAAGGCTTGGTTTTGAGTAAAAACTTTAGTTATACCAAAGGAAGAGACTTGACGGATGATGTGCCTTTGGGACATATCCCTCCTATTTTTGGAAATCTTAAATTGGCTTATCAAAGTCCCAAATCTTTTTCTTTTTTTGGAGAAGTACGCTATAATGGTTGGAAGCGTTTATCGGATTACTCACCTAATAATGAGGATAAGGTGGAAGAGGCTACACTTGATGGCACGCCTGCTTGGGCGATTGTGAATATGGGTTTTCGTTATTCT
>JAHDBB010000194.1 GCA_020630635.1 Chitinophagales bacterium | reverse complement strand
CCATCCCCATCAAAACTTTTAAGATTTTCTACATCCTTAATCTGATTCTGAACAATATAAGCTGCCATTACTCCACGAGCCTTTTTCGCAAAAAATGAAATCACCTTATAATCTCCATTCTTAAAATCCTTAAAAACAGGCGTAACAATAGGCACTTCCAATTGCTTCGCCTTCACCGCCTTAAAATATTCATTAGAAGCCAAATTGACCAAGACAGGTTTCTTTTGTTTTGCCAAAATTTCTTGGACACTTTCTAACAATTGCTCATCCCAAAATTGATAAAGATTCTTCGTCTTTGAGTTGATATCCCACTTGGTTCCCATCTCTAAACGATAGGCTTGTATCAAATCTAATGGACGCAGTAAGCCATATAAACCCGATAAAATCCGCAGATGTTCTTGGGCAAACTTCCAGTCTTTTTTCTTAAAAGTAGTAGCGTTCAAACCCTCATAAACATCACCTTTAAAAGTCAAAGCAGCAGGGCGAGCATTGTCTGGTGAGAAGGGAGTTGTCCAAGCTTGATTGCGTTCATAATTCAACTCTGCTAGCTGAGGGCTGACCTTTAATAACTCTGCTAATTTGATGCGACTGAGCTTTTTGAGTTTTTGATTTAAAGTCGTTGCTTGGTCTAAAAAATCAGGTTGGGTAAAGTCTTTCACCTTGATAGGCGTTTCTAAATCTAAAGTCTTGGATGGAGATAAAAGAATGAGCATGGTTTTTATTTTTTATTATGGGACGTTTTTTTAAAGGGACGTAAGGGGACGTTTCGGTTCTTTTTGTGGTTTTTTTATTTTTCGGTTCATTGCGTGGTCTTGGGACGATGGGACGTTTTTTTAAAGGGACGTTTTGGTTCTTTTTGTGGTTGAGGGGCGAGGAGACGTTTTTTTTTAGCAAAGACAAGTTATCTTGTATTATAATCTAACGTCCCTTCGTCCCAACATGTAAAAAATGAACAGTTCGTCCCTTCGTCACTCTTAAAAACGTACTTACCTCAACGATCTAGCCCCGATAGGAGTGGTATGAATGCACAGCGTTGGCTTAATAAAATATAGCTGCTTTCATAAGAACGGATAGCGGGACTTTCCAATACGACGAAGCACTTTAACTTTCGCTCCAAAAAAGAAAAAGACTGAACCGCATTTATAATTTACCATTCATAATTCATCATTAGAATACCGTAACTGACTTCACAATCACACTTCTATTGGTCGAAATCCGAATCATATAATTTCCTTTGGGTTGATCCTTTAAATCAATCGTGAGCGTAGGCTCATTAATCCCTTTTTTTGAAAAAACTTTTTGACCTTCCGCATTGTAAATCTCTACCTCTCGAATAATGGCATCACCCGCTTCTATCGCAAAAATCCCCTTATTAGGATTCGGATAAATTTTGATTTGCTTCAATTCCCATTGCGTATATTGGAGCGCATTCATAATAGTGGTATCCGTCATCATCGTATCAATGACCATCGTGTCCACATCCATGGTATCCATGACCATCGTATCCATCACACAATTGGGTTCACAGTCAAAAATGAAAAGCGATTTTTCCCAAGTATTGTTGTTCTTACAATCTTCTGCGATTAAAGTATCTGGATTAATTTGTAGCGTAAAAATGTGGTCGCCCAAAATGCGTAAAGAATCCTCTAAAGGTACATTTAAACTAAAAGTATCAAGGTATAAAGTGGATGGAAGCAAAGTTGTCCAAGCTTCATAAATGCTGCCATCAGGAGCCGTTTGCAAAAGATTGACTTCAAAAGAATCGGTCAAAGCTCGACCCATATTTTGTACCACAAAATCAATTGCAAAACCCTCACTTTCGTACAATAAGGAATCCTCTTGAATATTGAAATCAGCTAAAATATATTCAGGTCTATCCCAATGATACATACTGACCGCAGGATCACCCATAAAAGTAAATTCTGTACATACTTTACGCACAGATTCATTGTCCATATCGTAAAGATCAAAAATGGTCTTTTGGATGTTTTGAGCAATCGAAGCATCATACAAAGTATCCATCATATTGTACAACATCTTTTCAGAAAAAATATCGACCATATAGGCACTACTCAAAGCGGTTGAAGCTAAAAAAGCAATCGCTCCGCCATCTTCTACCAATACATAATCTTCGACCATCGTTTCAGAACCCGACTCTTGATGAATTTGTCCAACCGAACAGGCATTCGATAAAAAGAAGGGATAACGACCTGTATTATCATAATATTCGGGATTGGTATTAATATCGTATTGCCACCAATTGCCAATGCCATGACCAAAGTAATTGATAAGCGCAAAACCGTTATTCATAGCCTCTGTAAATGCAGGAGCAGGATCAAAACCTGTCGTATCACCACCACCAGGAGGACCATGGGTATCTCTTAAAGTATCCAACAAAAACATGCCTGCTGGAGCCGATTCAAAGATAGGAACATAATCTTCTAAATTATCCGAAAAATAATCGGTTTCATTATCGCCCCAACCTTTAGAAACATGCAAAATACCCTTCATCCAATTACGGGCTTCAAACGTACAATCTACCTCTCGATTCAAGGTTTCATATTCTATCAACTTATCTAAGTAAGCATTGATTTGATCTCCATGTTGAGCCGAAAGCCGACCCGTTGCCAATTGTGGACGATAATCATTCCAATGGCGAGAACTCAATAAATTATCAGAAGGAGTTGTTCCAAAAGAAGGAACCAATGAAGTTTGTCGATTGGTTGTTTGAAAACGCACATCATCATACATCACGCTTTTGCCCAAGAGTAGGAGGTAGGTTGGTTCCATTTCCCAATGATCAATAGCATAATTCACAAAATTTCGGATAGACAAAGGATGTTCATCAATCCCCCAAGCAAATTGATCGATCAACTCATTGATTTCTACACTGGTCACTTGATAACTCCCACCTTCTTCAGAAGTTCGATAACTTTCATATCGTTTGACAGGGTCAGGAGTTGCTTTGGTCAGAGAGTCATGATAAATCATTAAAAAGTTACCTTGTCGATCTAAATCATTGAGGTCAATAAATTGTCGAGGAGTCAAACTTGCTACCTCAAAAACAGCATTATCCGTATTGGTTAAAAATAAGTTGCGTTTACTATCAATATCAAAGTTGGGGTATAAATGGATTTTCACTAAAGTATCTTCTACTTGAATCAATCGCCTTTGATTGGTGGTCAAATCGTATAAAATTACTTCCCCATTTCCCGTATTAAAGTTTTCGATTTCGATATACTTTTCAGCATTGACATCCAATGTAAAATGAAAGAGACTTTTATTTTCAAAATTAAAAAGACGAGGATAATTGACGGAAGCATATACCACAGAATAACGAGTGTTAAATGGAAAACCACCAAACTCACCATCTAAGGCATTATAAACCAAACGGGTAAAAATATCACCATTAAAATCGGGTTCTAAATTCAGTTCAGAAGGTCGGAGATTAAAACGATAATTGACAATATCATAACGACTAAATGTTTCATCCACATAAGGATTATCATTGATTTTGATTTGAACATGTTTGTCATTGATAACACCCACCGAATGATTACGACCCACGACACGAGTCTTAACCTTGATCTCATCTTCATCCGTAGCATCAGGATACAAATATTCAGTAGGAACTTTAAGCGTATAAGGAGCGTTTTCTTGAACAATCGAACTACACCAGCCTTCTCCTTTGCTAAAATGTCCTAAAAAACCCAGCGTGGGAGTCGTATAGAAAGGTTCTCCTGTATGAAAGAAAAAATTCTGATTGACTTTGGATTCATAATAAAAGAATGGATCAGGTGGAGGCAAGGATTCAGGTAAGTCACTTGTCACCGATTCATAACGCAAATGTTCTCCGTCACTAGTAGAGGTCAAAAAATAAACACGTTTGCCATAAAAAAGGCTATTGTCTTTATTCAATTGATGCTGTTCTTGCAAAAACAACTGCGTATCGAACTCACCATCATTGGGCGTACCATAAAATTCAATATAGTCTCCTTCTGAAAAAGTCCCATCCGTTTTAACAAAAATCGGCACTTGTTTTCCGGCAGTAAATAACTGAAAGTCTGTTCCCGTCAAAGGCAATCCTGCTTCTTCCAACGTCTCATAAGCAATCCGATACACACCATTCAACGATATTTCAAACTTATAATACGTTTGCTCATAATCAATCCACTCATTGCCATAAGTTGGTTGCGCTTGCACCATCACACTAAACAACAATCCCCAAACAATAATCAAAGTAAGTCTCAACATAGCTTTTTTGCTTATATACGTAACGGTAATTTAATTTGGGATTTTCACAATATTGAGACGATTTGTCAATATTATTTTATCCTGCAAGTCTTTTGAACTTGTGGTTATACTATCTGTCTGTAAGTCTTTTCGACTTACCAAATCTAAAATTAATAAACCGTTATGTATAAATGAACCAGTAGTTTAGTGCAAGTGTTTGTTTATATATTTTTTAGGAGAGAACGGTTATTACTCTTTCATCGTAACGGGTCTCCCCGCTATCCGTTCTCATTGCTGCTGCCCTGCCACAACCCACGCCAACCCACAAATGCAGCAATACCACTACTATCGGGTCTAGTTGGTTATGAAAGGTACTTCTTAGTAACTGTAACGAAAGGTCGAATGTGACGTGAAGGGACGCTTACATTTTAATCAAACAATAAATTTTGTAGTAATACAAAAAAAATCAAATTCGTGTATTCGTGGCAAAAAATCACGAACAGAACCGAACCGTCCTTTACGTTCCCTTTCAAAAACGTCCCATCGCCCCAAAAATCACGAACAGAACCGAACCGTCCCCTTCCGTCCCTTTTTAAAACGTCCCCTCGTCCCCAATTTGTAACCTAGTAATTCGCTTTTACGTTTGCGACCATCGACCATCGACCATCGACCATCGACCATCGACTATTTACGCCCCATCCGTTATTCTCAAGTCCTCATCATCAGGCGCAGGCAAAATATTACTAAACTGAATATCATTAACCACTTCACCAACTTCCGCATCCAACTGTTTGCCGCCCCAATAATTAAGACGAATCACCTTACTTTTATTTTCATTATAATATTCAAAGTTGCTAAATTCCTGATAAGAATAATCTTTCGGGTCAATATTATAACCAACTTTCACCGCTTCCTGATAAAACTTTTCGCCCTTATAATTCAAGATTCTAGGAGGCTCAAAATCATTACCTTTGATATAACGATCTATTTGTTCATCAATAGCAAATGCACTTACCGTTTGAGTTAAAGGTACTTTTTGGTTTTCCAAATCCTGATGGACCAATATATTCGTAGAACGACGACCACTATCCGTATGCATAGAAGCCTGTTTACTCAATTGATTTTGCAACACACCAGGAGCCTTTTTCCAATAAATGTACTGCAACTTATCAACATTCCAAGTTTTGAGGTCATATTCTAATAAAGAGCCGTCCTCAATATTACCCAATTGAAAGTTAACAGGATCAAAGGCAGCATTTTCGATACGATGGATGATTTCTTCATCATACATTCGTTTCTTATTAGCCGATATAGGGTTATCTTCCTCAAAGACTCGCCGTTGTTCTATTTTACTCAAGTATTTAGAATAAGAGAAAAGTAACACAGCCAATCCAATAAAAATAGCCATCATCAGATAACTACCTGATAACATACCACCAATGGCAGCCAATAGAAAAAGTACCGCAACAATTTGTGCAATAAGGTCATAATATCGCTTCATAATAGAAGAATAGATTAAAAAAGAGTTGGTCATTTAAAATAACTCACCAAAATTACTAAAACTTTTTGGTTATTGGGTATTAATAAGCTCGCTAAACAACTCAATATAAAGGCTTATTGACATATACTGCCCTTATAAAAACAAACAGAAAGGATTTAATGTTTCACAGATAGCAATAATTGGAGGATATGGGTAAATAAAACCTGATTTTTTACGTCAAAAAAATGACATTTATATGCCTTGAATTAAAAAAGCAAAATGAAATATATGTTGTTTATGTTTTATATTTGTGTGGATGAAATGTACTATTTCTAAGGGGGAAGATGTCTAAGTAGTTAAATAATAACCTTTTTTTGTACGTGGTTCTGTATGTTAGAAATATTGGATGTGTGATTTTTTGAGTAAATATATATTGTGAATATTGTTTTTTTATAATCTGATCTTTAGTCTGTTATATATTGTTTTAGTGATTTATTTGTTTGTGTATTTGAAAAAGTACGGATTTGAATTTTATATTATTGCAAAAACTTATCCATTAAAACGTTTTCTTTTTAGCAAAAAGTTTCGTATCTTTATAAGTAACTAAAGAAGTTCTTTAACATTATGGTATAAAAATAATTAATTATTCAAACTACATATTCTTTAATTTTTAAACTTAAATTAGAATGCTGGTGAAAAATTTCAATGAAGACCATTTCTTAGAAAGGTCCACAGAGGTGCTTCGAGCTGTTGCACACCCTATCCGAATTTCAATTGTTGCTTTGTTACAAGATGTAGAGCATCTATCCGTAACAGAAATTTACGAAAAGCTCAATATTGAACAAGCAGTTGCTTCTCATCATTTGAGAATCATGAAAGATAAAGGGGTTTTAGGAATGCAACGTCAAGGAAAACACTCTCTGTACTCGTTACGCTCAGAGCATTTTGTCGATTTATTAGATATTCTAAACAAAATCTACAAAGAGAAATAAGCTCACAATGTTTTTTACATTTTCCCCACTCACCTGCAAGCTAATTATTAGACATTTACCTTCCTTTTATCACAATTTTTGTGTTATTTTATCAAAAGTCAAATGGGTCTCGCTTCCTTTGAAGCTTCAAATCCTGTAACAAGGACGAGTTGGCTCGTAAGACAAACTCATATCGTTGATTTGGACCGTTGGGAACCCAGTTAAAGGACATATTCCAACAGTGCAAATCTCGATAGATGTTGACAGTTGTATAGGCTAAGGCTTTGTTTACAAAGTCGTAGCCTGTGCGAATGTCTGCCTTCCACTTAGGTGTGATATTCAAATCCAATGAAAGATTGAGTGTCTGTGTGATGTTGTTCATAAATGAATCAACACTGGCATAGCTACGGCTTAGATTGAAGTTGTAGCCTACATTCAATCGCCAAGGGATTTTGAAATCTACAAAATCCTGCAAATTACCCAATACATCTTCTCGCTCTTGTTCGCTGCCTCTATCAGAAGTATTATTACTTTTTTTATTGGAGCTAAAGGAGGTATTCAAGCCAAAGTTGATGCGTTTTAACCTGGCTAGTTTTCCTTGTGCAGCCCAATAATAGGTGTCTATATTTTGTCCGTTGTCATTAACGGTATAAGGACTTAAGGTACTTCCAAAGTTAAAATTTAACTTATTGAGAATCGTGGTTCTTGCGGAAATGGTAATATCATTGAATTTAAGCGAGTCTCGTATAAAATCATAACCTGATCGAATACTAAAACCTTCCAATATTTTGACTTTTCTCAAAGTATTGGTCGTATCTTTTTTAGAGCTTGTTTTAATTTCTAAGTTATTATCTATACCAAAACTTAAAGTGGCGGATTGACTTGGATTGGAACTATTGTAGGTTCCATTAAATATAGCATCTTCAAATATAGAATACTTTGATACTTCTCCTTCTGCATTTTCCTGTACTTCTCGATAGTATCCCCAAAAATCACTTCCAAAGTCTGGTCGCCAAGATAAGGTCACATTGGGAGTCATAACATGACGAAATGCCTTAATAGGTCCCAGTTTTAAGCCTTGTTTTACCCCATAAATACGAGTACTTATCGAAAGAGAGGCATTAAAATCTCTCGCTGTTTTGAAGCCAGGTACGGTTTGAGAGACAACCTTTCCAAAGGTGGTATCAATAGAACTTACAACGGGAACTTCTTGAATGATAATGCTGGTATCAACATAGATCGTATCAAAGGTTGTGGTAAAGGTGGTATCGTAATTAAGTGTCGGGTCCCAAGACTTCTCAATCGTTTCAAAGTTCCAATATTCGTTGTATCTAAAAGTAGGAGAGACCGTAATATATTTTAAAATATTGAAGTTGGGCAAATTGATAGGAATATTGTGTTTAATTCCATTTTCCATCTTATGGACAAGTGTATCTAAGTTGGTAAACAAAGAATCTGCTACATCAATACTATTCCTAAAGTTTCCTGTATAACCAACACTGATTTTTTCGTGCCATTGAGTTTTTCCCTTCTTTTTTTTACGTTTCAAAGGTTGAATCCGATTCATATTCAATGTCAACTCTGGCAAGGTAAGTCTAACCCGTCTAGTTTGGTTGTTTTGACTATGATTGGCACTAACATTCATATTAAAGGGCGTACCAGGAAATCGCTTGGAATAGTTAATAGAAGAGGTCAAGGTATTGGATAAATAGTCGTTGGTGGTCGTTACAAAGTTTCGGCTGTAACTGGTTGTTCCTAAATTAACGCTGGCAGAAAAGCTACTATTGGGGCGGGCTTGGGCGGCTTGGCTATGACTCCAATTGATTCTAAAGTCGTTGGAACTATTGAAAGCATCGGTGATAGGATCGCCCGTTTTTCGTTTTCCAAAGTTGATACTAACCGTTCCATTATATTTATAACGTTTGCGATATTGGCTCGCAAGATTGAGTCGCCAAGTACCTCGTGAGTACAAATCGCCTCGTATTGCCAAATCCATATGTTGATTGATTCCCAAATAAAAGCCCCCATTTCTCAAATAAAAGCCTTGCCCGGGCGATTGTCCATAAGTAGGCAAGAGAATCCCAGAACGCCTTTCTTCGGTCAAAGGAAAGATACCAAAAGGAATAATCAAAGGAGTGGGTACATCATCTACGATAAATTTGGCAGGACCCGTCACAATCAACTCGTCTGGAACAATCTTGACTTTTTTAGATTCAATACGAAAGTGAGGATGCTCTAAATTACAGGTTGTATAATAGGTATTATAGCCAAAAAGCTCATCATATTCATTTTTCTTCACTTTTTCACTTCTCAAAAAGCCATCTCCTTCCTGCGTAATCAAATCCGCAATTTTTCCCTTTTTGGTTTTAAAGTTGTACGTTAACTCATCCGCTTCAAATTTTTCGTCTCCTTCTTGAAAAAGTGGTTTCCCAATCCAATTGCCCAAAGAATCTTGTCGTCCTGTGGCTTTTACAGTCTGTTCTGTATAGTCAAATACAATTTGGTTGGCAGTCAGCGTAATACTTCCTTGTTGTACTTGGGCATTACCATACAGATATATTTTTTCATTGATAATATCATACAAAATAGAATCTTCGGCATTATAAGTTACTGTTTCATCCAATCCATCCTTTGCAAAAGGCACATTTAAAACTTGTGTATTTTGCAAGCTGTCTATACTGTCATTGGCAATAGATAAGGAATCCAAAGGCAAAACAAGACTATCTGTTTCCGAGATAGGCGTTTCCGTAGATAGGGTTGAATCTTGTATATTTAAAGGATTCGCCTTATCTTGTGCAGATAATGAGAGAAAAAGAAATAATGTAAAAATATAATATGTTAAAAATTTTGTCAATGAATTGGAATTAAATGATAAATTTTTGACGGATATTTAGGAGCGAAATTGGTTCGTCCTGTGGTTCACTTCTTATTTTCTTAGGAGCGAACGGTTGAAGGCGTTGTCGTTATGGCAAGTCCCGCTATCCGTTCTTATTCGTGTCGCCAACGTTTTCCTAAGCCAACGCTTCTACACGAATACCACTCCTATCGGGGCTAGTTGAGAATAGACAGAACGTTTCACAAACTCTCTTTTATAAACACTACTCACTTTTGTAAAAGACGGCATTTTAAAAGGATTCGTTATGGTTTTTAGGCAATTTTAACAAAAAAATAGTCGAGATAAAAGTTGCTCAATTTGCCAAGCTTTTACATTTGACTAAATTTTTGGTCAAAAATGAAAATTTTTAAGTTAATTTTCGTTAGACAAGAAAGTTTTTTTGGTAAAATGTTGGTTTTGTATGGGATTGCTTCACTTTACTAGTACAAAGAAGTCCTTTCCATCACCAACTAGACCCGATAGTAGTGGTATTGCTGTAGAAGCGTTGGCTACCCAAAACAAGGCAGCAGCAATAAGAACGGATAGCGGGGAGACCCGTCACGATGAAAGAGTAATAACCGTTCTCTGCTCTAAGTAACGAGAAAAAAACTAACTATAGATTTTAAAGATTTATTTTGTGAAAAAACAAATATTAAAACTGATTGGACTGGCTTGGTTATTTCTGGGCTTTACAGCCGAAGGACCCAAACCTAAACCATTTACTT
>JAHDBB010000193.1 GCA_020630635.1 Chitinophagales bacterium | reverse complement strand
TGGAACGGTTTCTAAATTGAAGGAAACTTGTGTGATTGGGGGGAATTTGGATTGATGGTGATGGGTGGCTGGTGACGGGTGACGGTTCATTACTTGGTTTGGGGACGAAGGGACGTTTTAAAAAGGGACGAAGGGACGGTTTCGGTTCTGTTTGTGGTTTTGGGACAAGGGGACGTTTCAGTTCTTTTCGTAGTTTTTAATCTATGTACGAAGGTTTTCGATAAAAAAAATCAGCGTTCCCTTTACGTCCCATCGTCCCAACATGTAAAATATGAACCGTTCGTCCCTTTAAACATCAATGTTCTGACCTCAACCCAATAGCCCCGATAGAAGTGGTATCCCCTTTGTAGAGCAAATTCGTGAATTTGCTCTACAAAGGGGATGAGAACGGATAGCGGGACTTTCCATTACGACGAAGCAAGAAACTTTCGCTCCTAACTAAAAATAAGAATAGGATTATAGGATTTTTCGAGATGAATAGGATTTAAGTTTAGTATCAAAAAGCACACCTTTCCCCAAAAACTT
Source organism: Chitinophagales bacterium (assembly GCA_020630635.1). Taxonomy (GTDB): domain Bacteria; phylum Bacteroidota; class Bacteroidia; order Chitinophagales; family UBA2359; genus JAHDBB01. Next base: position 9,765 of record JAHDBB010000193.1, on the reverse strand, counting down.
TCGTTTATCTAAAAAAAATATTTTTATGAAAGTAGATAAACCTAATAACCGAAGACAATTTTTAAAAAATACGTCTCTGGCAGCCCTATCTTTGGGAGTCTTGCCCAACACAACCAACACTCAAACGCCAACAGAAAATACGGTTGAATGTGACAAAACAACACTGGATTACTATGGTCAAGGACCATTTTATACCGAAAATCCGCCAGCACTCGTAGAAAATCAATTGGCTACTGCGGATGAAGCAGGGACTCGATTGATTATCAGTGGGCGAGTTTTTAACCTGGATTGTGGACAGTATATTCCCAATGCTGTCGTGGATATATGGCACGCCAATGATGCGGGTCAATACGATAATCAAGGCTTTAATTTGCGAGGAAAAACGCTTTCCAATGAGCAAGGATTTTATCTTTTTGAAACCATTAAACCAGGTAAATATCTGAATGGAAGCCAATATCGTCCTGCTCATATTCATTTTAAAATTACGCCTCCTGATGCAAATACTTTGACCACTCAACTTTACTTTGAAGGCGACACCGATATTCCTGCTGATGCAGCAGCGTCTATCAGTAGTGGTGAATTTGATGCGACTCATCGAATCATTCCATTGACTGAAAATAGTGATGGAAAATTAGAAGGAACGTGGGATATTGTGATTGCTGGCAATGGGGTGAACTTGGGCTTAAATGATCTTCATCTCAACAAAGGGATGATTTATCAAGTTAATCCAAATCCTTTTACAGATAGTGTGGTGATTAAGTACGGAGTTTTTGAAAAAGCCAAAATCAGTTTGTTGGTTTACAATGTGCAAGGTCAATTGGTCGCTACTTTGGAAGAACGAACTTTACCACCCAACAAATATGAGGCAGAATGGCAAGCAAGTGCTTATCTTCCTTCAGGACATTATTTTGTTGCCTTGAAAGTGAATGATTTGCAAGTGCATTATTTGAAGATTATAAAAAAATAAGAAGGTTCAATAATTCCTCCGTTCCAATGCCTAAACCCTATTTTAAGAACTTAAATGGTCTCCGCTTTGTTGCTGCATTGCTGGTATTTTTAGACCACAGTGTAATGTTCAAACAGGCATTGAATCCGTCCTTAAATCATGTGACTTACGAATGGTTTACCAAGATTGGAGGATATGGTGTGAAGTTCTTTTTTGTATTGAGTGGCTTTTTGATTACCTACTTATTATTGCAAGAAATCAAAGAGACAAAGACGCTCAATATCAAAAACTTTTACATCCGTAGGGTTTTAAGGATTTGGCCGCTTTACTTTTTAGTCGGAATTGGTGGGACTATTTTGGGTCCTATCTTATTGAGTAAATTGGGGATTCCTGCGGATGGAGGGATGTTGACCAACTTGGGATTTTTGTTTTTATTTTCCATCAATTTGCAGCTCATTTTCTTTGAATATAATCGAGGAATTGTCGAAATTTTATGGTCGGTTTGTATCGAAGAACAATTTTACTTGATTTGGGCTCCATTGGTCAAGTTCCTTCAAAAGCATGTACTAACATTATCATGTTTGGCCATTTTAGTCGGCTTTTTATCGCCCTTCTTTTTTGATTTTTTGATCGCCACTTACAATTTAAAACTCAATTTACACAACTACTTTTTTACGACCAATGCTTTTACCTTCTTTGGGATGGGAAGTTTGGGGAGTTATCTTTTGATGAAGCACAAGGATTTTTTAGCCTCTCCCCTTTTCGGAAAAATAGCGCAAGTGCTTGTTTTTTCATTTTTGTTCTTATTGATTTTTCATTTTATTCCCATTGCGCCCGATTTCAAAAAGTATGTTTTAGATTTGGTGACAGCAGCTTTATTTCTGCATGTCATCTTAACCGCCATTGCATCCAATAGTATCTTAAAATTAGAAAATCCTTTTTTCAATACATTGGGAAAGATTTCTTATGGGATTTATGTCTATCATACTTTTGTCTTACAAATCGGTTTGCGGATTTGTTACAAGATTTTTCCGACTCCCAGTTTTTGGATGTATGAGCTTGTTTTTCCATTTACAGCATTAGGAATCACGGTGATTATTTCTTATCTTTCTTATCAATATTTTGAAAAATTCTTTTTGAGGTTGAAGGAGAGGTTTTAGTAGTTCATCGTTTTATAGTCGATGGTCCATAGTTGTGGTTCTATTTGTGGATTTTTGAGATTGTAGGAGCGAAAGGAAGTTCTTTCATCGCTACGGAAAGTCCCGCTATCCGTTCTCATTCGTGTCGCCTTGTTTTTGGTAGCCAACGCTTCGACACGAATACCACTTCTATCGGGGCTATTTTAAAAGGACAGAACGCTTCACGAACTAAACCGCTTTAGAATTTAAAAATTAAAAATTAACTCAATGACAAAATCAAAAAGCATTCCAAAAGAGGTCAAAGAGCAAGTGACCCAAATTGTAGAAGACTACAACCAAAAGAATAAAACCAACTTTCATATATCTTTCAAAAGCAAATTTGCCTACTTATCCAAAATAGAACAACAAGACGATATAGCCAATTTCTTTATGCAACAACTCGCCAAAAAAATGGGTGTATCTCTTGATGTTCCCAAACAAAATACTAGCATCGAAACCAAATTAGGGCGTTTAACTTACAATGGACAGATAGATAATTGGGACTTCGCTGTCTTTAGATACAGTAATGAAAAATACGACCCCAACGAATTTATGTTTCCTGGTTTTGGAGAACTAGACGGAACGATTGAAGGGGCTTTAAATGCTGGAATGCAACTATATCCCTAAAAATCTCGGCTACCCGTCTAAAGCTTGCCAACTGCCTTTGTTATATCTAAAGAAAGGGTAAGTCGTTTCAATCGGATTGATTTATATGAATGGAGTCCTTTCTCTTTATCAATCGGATTGCCTCTACTTTGCGTGGGTAGCAATCCGATTGAAGCAATATATTTTTTCTTTGATTGTACAATAGGGCAATAATCGTGACAACTTTAGACGGATAGCCAAACCTCTTAGTCTCATTTTGAAATACTTTATTTCTGATACTTCACTTATCACAGGACAAGATAGGAACCAAAGCAGCCGATAAAACTGATTAAAATAGTTCAATCTTATGTGTCAACCATCCCCAAAACTCCAACTTTGCACTTGTTCAAACACGATATTTCCACCGATCAAAAAACAACCCATTCGATATGTTTGGAACTTAAAAAAATACGTTGGTCCAAGCACTTTGGGAATGGATGGAATATGCATAGAACCTCAAACCAAACTCAACGAAATACTTTCTGCCGAATTTGTCGTACAACAACTCAATGAAACCAACATTTTCGACTTTGACTACACGCCACAAAAATTGGATTGTTTAACGATTGAACGACTAGAGAAGAAAAAGCGAGGAAAAGTCGTCTATTCGTTGAGTGAGTTTATGAAATTTCAATTTATCAATCAACAATGGGTTATTGGAGGCGATGATCCGTTTGCAGATGAGATGGCTATGATTGAAAAAGGGAAAGTCAAACTGACAAGCCTTCAACTAAAAAAATAGTTGCAAAACTATATTATTCGTTGTATCTTTGTAAACACACCAAATAATACACAACCATGAGCAAAAATCCATTATTAACCCCACTCGAATTGAAAGTTATGAACATTCTTTGGAAGCTCAAAAAAGCCTTTGTCAAAGAAATTCGAGAGCAATGGGACGGAACAGATGAAGATAAGCCTGCCTACAATACTATCTCAACAACTGTACGTATCTTAGAAACCAAAGAATATGTAGGACATCAAGCATTTGGAAGAACCCACCAGTACTTTCCGAAAGTATCCCGCTTTGCTTACCAAAAACGTCTAATGGGCAATATTTTAGAAAATGCCTTCTCTGGTTCAACAACTAACCTTGTTTCTGCGTTAATAGACAATCAAAAAGTCTCTGAGGAAGATTTGAAAGAAATCGAAGAATTGATTAAGAAAGGAAAAGAAGAGTAGAGTAAAAAGTGACATGTTTTTAGTGACTGGTGACAGCATATCTCTATTGTCAATCATTCAGAAAAGCTTTTTAGAGGCAAACGAACCAGAAAACCGATGCTCAGTTACCTCATCCTAACATATATCCTATGCCTAATTGGTGGAGTCCTTTATTGGGGGCTGGTAAGGGAACGTATGTCCTCTTACAATCAAAAAGCCGTCCTATTGAGTGTCTTTGGATTGAGCCTAATCACGCCCTTATTTTTTATCCAAAGCACCGCCTTTTTCCTCTCTCCTGAAAAAGCACAAAAAGAAGCTGTTTACATTTTGGAAGAAAGTGTCTTTATAGATTTTTGTCCTGTGGGCGAAGTCTTAGAAGCCTGTTATCAACAAGCCGTTACCAGCGAACAATTTTGTGCTTGTGATGAAATCCAAAAAGACAATATTTTGATGTATCAATCCAGTTCGATTTACGACTTTTTGGTATGGCAACAAACCGCCTTTTGGAAAATCCTAGTGGCTGCTGCGACTTTGATACTCTTAGTGATCTTAGTCAATATTATTTACCTTCTTTATCTGATTCGCAACAGTCGCCAAGAACATTACGATCTAAAAGGCAGGAAATTTACCATTTTATATCCCAATCGTCCTTTATCAGTCGGCTCTTTCCAATTGTGGAATCGCTATATTATCTGGCAAAAGGAAATGTATGATTTAGAAAAGGAAGAAAAAGAAGCGATTTTGTGGCACGAACTTTCCCATATTTACCAAAAAGATACTTGGATCAAAATCATTGTCAATCTCTTTCAAGTCATCTGGTTTTTACATCCCATGTACTATCTTCTTCGCCAAGATTTAGAACGCTTGAGCGAATACATTGCCGATGAATGGGCTGTTTTTCACTTAGGCGATGCCCGTCAATATGCAGCCCTTTTGCTCAAAATGAAGACCCAACAACAAAGCCCTAAATATGTACAAGACTTCAACAATGGACAACTTTTTAAGCAACGCATCAAACACATTTTATCCAATCCCAAATCTTACCGTCCTTCTCTCAATGTTTTGAATATTGCTTTTTTAGCGATGTCTTTCGCTTTAATCAGTTACTACAGTCTTCCCATTATTGATACTCAAATCAATAAGTTACAAGTTTATCAAACGTTGAGTGCCCACAATCATGAAAGTGGTCGCACTACTTTCTGCAAAAAATGCCTTCAAGAAGAATTGAAGAAACATTGATTTTAAGTATTCATGTTTTTTAGGAGCGAAAGGTTCGTCTTTCATCGTCATAGAAAGTCCCGCTATCCGTTCTTATTGCTGCTGCCTATCTCTACCGCAAGTCTTTTCGACTTGTGGTCTTGGCTCAAGCAGCAATACCACTTCTATCGGGGCTATTGGGTAAGGTTTCAACCTATTGTAACAGAATTTTAAGCAGGTATTTATGACAAAGAGTGGAACTCAAAACTCTCACCATATTCAATAAAAAAAAATTCATTTTATAAAAATATAGGATACTATACATTTTCTTTACCCAAGAAAAAGCACAAATAAGGCTAGAATATTATCTTTGTAATTTTAAAATCAAAAATATCATTACAATATGTCATTTAAAATTCTTCACTTAGATACAAGTGGGCGTATCAAAGACTCAGCAAGCCGTCCACTTTCTGCACAATTAGTGAGTCGCTTACGAGAAAAGCACAAAGACACAACTGTTACTTATCGAGACTTAGCCAAAGGTGTTCCTTTTATAGATGAAGAAACCTTGCTTTGTTTTCTCAATGCTCCAAGAGTCGTAAGTCGTACCCGTACTTCTATGGTTTCTGATTCTATGACTAAAGAGCTATTGGATGCAGACGCTTTGGTTATCGGACTTCCTATCTATAACTTTAGTGTTCCAGGTTGCTTGAAAGCCTATTTTGATTTGATTGCAAGAGCAGGTTTGACTTTTAAATATACCGAATCAGGTGCAGAGGGTTTGGTTCCTAACAAAAAGGTTTACTTGGTGGTCACTTCTGGCGGTACACCTATTGGTAGTGATGCAGACTTCTGTGTCAAATATGTGAAGTTTTTCTTTGCATTCTTGGGCATTACAGATGTGGAAGTTATCAAGGCGGATAAGTTGATGTTGGCACCAGAAGAGCAATTGGCTAAAGCGAAAGAACAAATTGCGGCTATTTGAGATTCAAGCAATTGTTATACAAAATAAAAAGGCGATAGACTTCTTTTAATCTGTCTATTGCCTTTTCTTATATCAATTTGATAAGTTTTACGGAGTTAAAACCTTTCAAAATAGCCCCGATAGGAGTGGTATTGCTGCTTGAGCCAAGACCACAAGTCGAAAAGACTTGCGGTAGAGATAGGCAGCAGCAATAAGAACGGATAGCGGGACTTCCCAACACGACGAAGCTCTGAACCATTCGCTCCTAATACAACGCTTCAACAAAAATAGGATTTGTCGAACATTTCCAAACAACCATCGACTTTGGACGGTTGACTAAAAATTTTATTCATTGCCTTTCCATCGGTCTCTTGCCTCCACGATTTCTTCCTTGTAATTTTCAAAACGCTTGCGTAATTCTTCTGGTAAAGTGGGACCAATCTCTAAGGCTTTATCGGCAGCAGCTACTGCACCATCTCTATCCCCTTTTTCTGCCAAAATCTGTCCTTTCAAATAATAGTTGTAGTAATACTCGTTCATCTCAATGGATTGATCTACTAATTCAAGGGCTTTATCCAAGTCACGAGCATCTTTGTAGAACGACGCACCTTGCATCAAATATCTCCATACCATTTTACTTTCGTCTAACTTAGCGGTTAAAGCCTCATCTACTTGTTTTCGGACATTGGTTTTAACATCAAAAGCGACTTTAACATTTTCCCATTCTAAAGCAATAATCCCAATAGAAGGGTCTTTGGGATTGTCCGTAATGGTGAAGCGTAGACGCTCTACCAACTCGGCTGTTTTTTGTGGAGTCACGGTAAAACGTACTAGATCATCTTTTTCTTCGTATCCATCGACTCCCCATAATTCGATATTCTCATTGATAATGACCGTCCACTCTTGTTCTCCTGGAATGGTGTAAAGTGCATAAGTTCCTGCTTTCACTTTTTGGCGACCTATTGAAAGGTCTTTGTCAAAAGTGATCTTGGTAGAAGCATTGGCTCCTGTACGCCACATTTCATTGTAAGGGACAAGTTCTCCCCATATTTTTCGTTCTTTCACCGCAGGACTCGAATAAGCAATTTCGACATTGGTGAGTCCCAATTTGTATTTTACACTTGCCGCTGGACTTGGCTGTGGAAACTCCAACTGTTGTGCAGTGGTCGGTACTGCAAACAATAAGAAAAGTACCATTAGAAAACTGTTTAGTACAATGTGTTTCATCTTCAGTATTTTTGGTTTTATAAAAAAATTGAAAGTCTTCAAAAATACTAAGTGAGTTTGTTAAATTTATTTAAATCCATTTTTTTTCTCATGTTTGCATCAAATATTCCCATTTTATGACACTTCCTTCCTTTATTTCCAACTTACAAACTAGATTAGAGCAAGAACTTCCTGGTCTAGATGCTCAATTGCAAATGCTTCCAATCAAAAGAAAACGGACTTTACCTGATGAAAAGACGTTGGCTAAGGCAAGAAAAGCAGCCGTTTGTATGTTGTTGTACCAGAAAAATGAGCAGTGGCAGACTGTTTTGATCCAACGAACGACTTATGAAGGAGTCCATAGCGGTCAAATCGCTTTTCCTGGTGGAAAATACGAGGAAGGAGATGATTCTTTGATGGTGACTGCCTTGAGAGAAACAGAAGAAGAGATTGGTATTTTACAAGAAGATTTGCAAACACTTGGTGCATTGAGTCAGGTCTATATTCCTCCAAGTAATATGTTGGTCTTACCTGTTGTGGCATACCTTCCTAAAGAACCTAAATTTAGGCTTCAAGATACAGAAGTTGCTAAGACATTGGAGGTGGACTTGACCTATTTAGCCAATCCTGCCATTCGTACTCAAAAACAAGTTACGGTGGTCCAGGGATTACAAATGACGGTTCCTTGTTATGATGTACACGACCATGTGGTGTGGGGAGCGACGGCTGTTATGTTGAGTGAGTGGTTGGTGATTTGGGAGGAATTGACTTCTTAGAAGCTATCCGTCGAATTGTTAAAGGAACTTCCTTTGGTCATCTTGATATTGCCTTCGACAATGGCTCCAGAATCTACTTGTAAGTTTTCAACTTCTATGTCTCCTTTGAAATTGGCACTTGATGTAAGGATCAGTGTTTGGGCGTTGATTTTTTCCAATTTGAGGTTACCTGAAATTTCGGTGTGTTGGCTTTTTAAGACTCCTTCAACGACTCCTTGTGTACCGACAATGAGCTTGCCTTGTGCGTCTATATCTCCTTTGATGGTTCCGTCTATTCGTATGTCTTCGGTAGTGGTTACTTTACCGTTTATGGTTGTACCTGATGCTATAAAAGTTCCTTCCATAATGTTAATTTTTAATATAAAAATTTGTTTTTCAATTAAGTACACATTGAAGGTAAGGAAAATTTTTGAAAGGGAGAATAAAATGATTTTAAAATTCTAAAGCACTTCAGTTACTATCAGTTGAGACCTCAACGATCTAGCCCCGATAGAAGTGGTATTCGTGTCGCAGCGTTAGCTTCCTAAAACGTTGGCGACACGAATAAGAACGAATAGCGGGACTTTCTGGCACGACAATGCACCAGACCGTTCGCTCCTAATAAAGAACTTTAAAAGGAAAACCATAGATATAATCGAATCGACTTGATTAAGCCTTTTCCTCTGTTTGGGGTTCGATTGTCTCTTGAAGAATCTCGACTTCTTCTTGCATGAGTCGAGAAAGAGGAATAACTACCTTGTTGCCATTGTCTTTTAAAATGACAGCGGAGTTGTTGTCTAAGGAAAGAATTTCACCTTCTGTTTTAAGGTACTTGATACGTTGTCCTTCTGTGAATTTTCTATTGGTATAAAAAGAAGCCAACATGTTGCCCATTAAGTCTTTGGAACTTAAACCGTATCCTAAACCAATGGCTAACATAAATGCTCCTAAAATAATCTTGATATTTTCGGTAATGATGGTGGTCTCCATCCCTGCTTGATTGAGTGCAGTAATTCCGAACATAAGAACTAAGAAATAGAAAACAAAAGAACCAATAATTCGACCCGCAGGAATATTCATCGAAGTTGTAGCAGATACAATAAAGTTGCGAATGACATTGGCAAAGAAAGTACCAATGAAAAAGAAAATCGCAGCAGATAGTACTTTGGGAATATAGGCCATAAAACTGGAAATGGATTGAGACATGGTGGTCATGCCCATCGTTTCGGTGGCCATAATAAGTGCAATGAAAAAGACCATCCAATAAACAAGTTTGCTAGTCAATTGGGAAATCTTAAAATCTAATCCAGCAAAAATAGGGACTTCTTTGAGTTTTTCTCCCAATTCATCTACTCGGAGAGTTTCAAGAAGTTTGCGAATGAGTCTAGCAAGTAAACTAGCCAAAATCCAGCCAATAATAATAAGGATGATCCCTCCAATGAGCTTGGGAAGAGCCTCTGCAAAAGAGGTTGTAAAAGAGGTAAAAGCACTTTGGATAGATTGTATGATTTCTTGCACAGGTGAAGATTTAGACAATTTTATAATACTTTGACAAAGTAAGGAAAAATTGTCAAAGAACTATAATGAAATGAGGAATATGTTAGTGAAACAACAAAAATAACTTATTCCATGTGACATCGACATTTTCCGATTTTTTTCGTTGAAAATACTCGTCGTAGCCCTGCTATGACTCCGTTTTTCGCCTTAAAAATC
>JAHDBB010000192.1 GCA_020630635.1 Chitinophagales bacterium | reverse complement strand
ATGAGCAAAAAAGACAATCAAAACTATATAAAAGAATGCCTACAAACAGGCGACACAAAACTTTCCTTACGTTTTGGAAGGATCAAAAAATTAGAAGACTATCCACGTTTACAAGAATGTACCCATATTGAGTTTTTAGATTTGGCAGGCAATAAGATAGAAGACTACTCTTTCTTAGCTCCTTTGACCAATCTCAAAATCTTAGATGTGAGTCAAAACCCCAAAGGCGACTTTTTCTCACTACCTCCCTTGCCCAAGTTAGAACTAATCGAAATCAGCGAAAATAAACTCAATGATATTGTTTTCTTAGAGTCATTTCCCAATCTACAAATCATAGAAGCCCTTGACAATCGCATCGAAGATATTTCCATCTTAAATGAGTTGAAAAAACTAAAAGAAATCAATTTAAGCTACAACAAAATCAAATCCATTCCCATATTAGATCAACTACATCACATAGAAAAACTAAATTTAGAGAGAAATAAAGTCGTTGATATTACCCATATTCATACCCTCAAAAATATACAAAGCATCATCTTAAATGGTAACAAAGTCAAAGTCATTCCTGACTTAAAAGAGTTGAAAAAATTAAAAAACCTCGAACTTAATAATACGGTAATCAAAAACTTTGATGGTCTAAAGACAGCACCTAATCTAAAGTATTTATCGTTAGCACACAATCGTTTTCCCGATTTGAAAATGCTTGAAGACCTCCAAAATATAACGGTCCTTTCTATTCAAAACAATAATCTATCAGATATAAATGTACTACAAAGTTTGACGAACCTAAAGAGTTTACATGCTAACCAAAATGAGATTGAAGATATATCTGTCTTGACTAATTTACAAAATTTACACTTTGTATATTTAGACCACAATAAGATAAATGATATATCCAGTTTAATCCAACATCCCAACCTAGAGTCTCTTTCTCTCAATGACAACAAAATTACTCATCTTCCAACTGACTTTCTAAAAAAACTACCCAAACTTCAACAGCTCTATTTGTGCAGTAATCCATTGACCAATATTCCAACTAATGTGATTGGAAATAGTTACTATAATAGTTGTTTAAATCGGTTAAAAAAACACCTTCAATCTCCTTAGTTAATTGAAAAATTGGGTGTCAAAGTCCATCATCAAGTATTAAACAAATTAAAATGCTTTACGTAAAAAAAACAAATCCCTTTATAAACAATGCCTATAATAGGGACTTAAAACTTAAAAAGTCAGTCAATATGAGCCTTTGATAACTAAATTACAAACTAAGTCTATTTGCATAAATTTGGGCTAGCAATATTTGGGATGTGTCCATTAGGTTTTAACAATCAGTTATTTAGTAAGTATATCAAAGTGTTGAAATTCAAGTTTTGAAAAAAAATGACAATAGTGTCATTTAACCTTCTCCACTCCTCCATTTCCTTCCTTTCTTCTTCTCATTATTTTAAATAATAAGTTTGTTATGAATAAAGCCAAATGGATAGTTATCTTATGGTATGGTGTTTTTAGTTTTACTGCATTTGCTCAATTGCGAGTCGGAGATCCAGGAGTCTCCTTTGATTTAAGCAAAATGGACCCCAATTACCCACAAATGGAACATTGGATTACTGCAGGAGTCATCGGAGGCATTCCCTTCATGGAGGACTTAGTGATACAAGACACCTTATTGGATGGAGCTAGCAGTGCAGATATAAATGCTAAGATTGTCCAAATATCCAATATGGGGGGTGGCACTTTATGGTTGGCGAATGGCACCTACAACATCAATGCACAAGTTGCGATGAAAGCCAATGTATCCATCATTGGAGAAAGTCGAGACGGAGTACAATGCATCATTGATATGGACAGCAGCAGCGGTTTTTATTTTGGAAGTTCTGCTCAGAATTGTGGAATTTATCGTCTAACGATTATGGGAAGTTGGGGGCAGCCCCAATACGATTGGAACATTGGTTCAAGTGTTAACGACGAGTTACCAGGAAATGATAATATATCCGTCAAGTTCAAAGATTCACAAAATTGTTGGCTGGATAAAGTGAGTATCATCAACAGTGCCAGAGACCCCATGAGGTGCAATGCTCAGCATACCACATTTAGAGATTTAATCGTAGATGGTTGTCATAGAAAATCGGGAGGAGCGCAAGGTTATTTTTTCATTCAAGACGGCTACAACTTGGTTACTTCCTGTCAAATGACCCACCTAAGACACATTTCTTTACAAGGCAATGGAGTAGAATATAATGTCGTATATGACAACGATTTTTTGCAAGAAGTCAGTTTTCACAGTGGAGATGATGGCAACAATTTAATCGAAAACAACCGCATTACCCTTCCTGCCGATATGCCACCAGGAACCAGCAGCCCCAATCCCAATTACTACGCCATTATGGGTCCTTGGTCTATCCAACATACACTATCAGCTACAGATAATTTTCTGTACAAAAACCAATGTATCGAATACAATCACGATCCTCAAAATCCACCAATGCCTTGGTCAGACTCAACAGTTGTGTATGCTGGACCCATAGAAGTAAAACCAGCCGATCCAGCGACCAATTTTCCCGCTTTACCAGACAGTATGCTTCCAATAGGTCGTACATTATATCCCATCATTTTAGATACACTTTGTACCGCACCACAAATAGATAAAGGTTTATATTTTAGAGCTTTTCTTCAAGGAGCGATGCCTCAAAATATTTCAAATGATTCTAGCCTGTTGATGCGAGATGATTTACGGGTCGCCAATATGCTGCCATTCAACGAACCCTATAGTGCCATTTACAATTACACCAATATCTCTACAAGCGATACAATGATAGATAGTGCCATTTTAAACGTATCAGGAGAAAATGCAATTGTCGATTGGGTTGCCATAGAGTTTCGAGATATGACGGATCCCAAACAAATCATAGATGTTCGTTTAGGACTCCTACAAAGAGACGGCGATATTGTTGGTTTAGACGGCGTGGAACCCATCACAGATTTTCCGAAAGGAACCTTTTTCATAGCCCTTCGACACAGAAATCATTTAGGCATTATGACGGCTGATCCCTTGTATATATCAGCTTGCGGTGCGATCATTGATTTTAGCGATCCTGATTTCCTTTGTTACGGAACACATCCAAGATTAGCCCATCAAACAGACAAAATGGTTTTATGGGGAGGCAATACCAACATGGATGAGTTTATCATTTTTCAAGGAGCCGATGCAGACACCAATACGCCCTTTTTCGATGTTTTAACAGCATCAACCAATACAGCAGTCGTCCCAAGCTACATTGCTCAAGGCTACTACCACAGTGATTGCAATATGGATCACAAAACGATCTATCAAGGCAGCCAAAACGACCTATCCATGATTTTTTTCAATGTCATTTCTTTTCCCGAAAATATATCAGGAACCATCAATTATAAAATTACTGAACAATTGCCTAAGTAATTGATAAAGTTATTTTTCTTTTTAGGAGCGAAAGGTTGGGTGCGTTGTCGTATTGGAAAGTCCCGCTATCCGTTCTCATCCCACTCGTAGAGCAAATTCACGAATTTGCTCTACGAGTGGGATACCACTACTATCGGGGCTATTGTTGAAAGAACACAACAGCTACCTGTCTAAGCTTGCCAAAAGTTATTGATTTTAAGCAAGCGTAGACGGGTCGCCAACTCGGAAATGATGTATTTGATAATTTCACAATTCATAATTGAGCCTACTCCGAAAAGCTAAAATAGCTTATTTATTAGAATTTTTTCAATTTGTTTGCATTGTTTTTTGTCAATCAATACATATTTTGAAATAATATAATAAAATCAAAAAAAGACTTTTCAGAGTGGACTCATAATTGACCATTCATAAAAAATTCGTGTATTCGTGGCAAGAAATCACATAAGAGCCGAAAACCGTCCCCTCGTCCCCAAAACCAAGCAATGAACCAAAAGCCACCAGTCACCTCCTAAACATATTCAAAAGCGCATCTTCCACCCGTTTTCTCGTAAACTCCTTTCGATTTTGAAAAGAAGGCGTATATCCCTTTTGATACAACACATTCAACATCCTTTCAATCCCTTCCTCCAGTCTTTTCTCTTTCGTACTCACCCCATTATCAAAATAAATGCGAATATTGCGATAATCGGGCGTTTCTCGGACCTTTTTACAGTAAGTAACATAATAACGGGTAAAGTCAAAAATAGGGGAGAAGCAAATCGCCTTCCCAAATTGATGGGGACTTTCCCACGCTAAAGCAAACGCCCACAATCCACCCATATCGGCTCCCATACTCGCATTATCCAAAGGGTCTTGCAAGGTCCGATAGTTTTGGTCAATAAAAGGCTTGAGATTTTCTGTCAAAAAACTGCGGTAGTTTTTATTAAAATCAGCAGAATACAAGCGAAAGTTGACATCATTTTGATTGTGAATATCAACGACAATAACATCCTCAATTTGTCCCGATTGCATCAAATCTTTAGCAACCTGTGAGACCTCCCAATCTTGTCCATTAAAAGTATTGGAAGAATAATATCGTTGTTGCCCATTGTGGACATACAAAACAGGATAACTGCGATATTCATCGGTTTCATAAGACTTGGGCAAATAGACCGTAATATCTCGTTTCGTGACACCTTCTCCAATTAAGTCAGTATGTTTACGAACAAAAACAAATGGAGGCTTAACAATTTTAACAGGTTCTGGAGTGGGTTCTACATCAGGAGACAAAGGAGCATTATCAGGAACAATCACCGTATTTTGTCCAATTTGTTGGTCTTTCCAATAACGAATACGATCTTTGATAATGGTATCACGCATCAAGATAAACTGATGTACCAAAGGCTGCCCATTGACATCCGATTCTTCTGTCTCAAAAGACCCTCTCGTAAATTTTAACTCGATGGGTTCATACAAAGGAAGTTTACAAGTTCCGATCCAAGTACCATCTTCCAATTTTAACAAAGCCAATCGTTGGGGATTCCAAGGACCGAAGCTCGAAGTATTCCCTGTTACATAGATCAACTCTTGGGGACTGACCTTAGAGGACTGTACAACGAAAGAAACACGAGCCGTTGGAACCGAGTTGGTGCTACGGCGATATTTTTGGGCAGATAAAGTGTTGCAAAAGGTAAATAAAAGTAAGAGTATAAATAAAAGATGTTTTAACACAATTTTCCGGTTAGTTCGTTGAAAAATAAGAAAAGGAACCAATTGAGACATTCCCAATTGGTTCCTTTAGATATTATGAAAAAAGGAAACGGGTACTATTGGTATTCGCTTTTAAAATTGATATACGAATATTGTAGGAACAGATTGCATCTGTTCTCACGAATGAACTGCATCTGTTGAGTAAAGAATTGCGTACGCCTATAAGAAGTACAGACCTCAACGATCTAGACCCGATAGTAGTGGTATCGTCCTTGTAGAGCAAATTCACGAATTTGTTCTACAAGGGCGATAAGAACGAATAGCGGGACTTTCCGTAACGATGAAAGAGTAATAACTGTTCTCTCCTAGCAAAAAAATAAGAATAGGATTATAAGATTTTTTCGAGATTAATAGGATTTCAAATCTTGGGCTGAAATATCCCTTCGCCCCAAAACCAAGAACTGCACTATTGACTATCGACTACGGACTAAAAAACGTACCCTTTTTACCATAATAAAAATCAGCAGTCCCTCCTCCCGATCAATCTGTTACCGGCTATCCATAAACTTTTTCAAGATAATCATACGCTTGATTCAATTTAGCCGTTACTTTTTCTGCTGCTTTACGTTTTTTATCATCTTGTTGGCGATCAGGATGGTATTTTTTCATCAACTTACGATACTGTTTTTTGATGACTTTAAAATCCGAAGTAGGAGTCAATTCCAAATCTTTAAATGCCTTTTTCTCCTTTTCTTTGGCAGTCGGTTTGCGTTTAGTAGAATAAGAACGTTTTTGATATTGTTTACCATAATCCCCAGAAGCTTTGCGTTGATCTCTAGCCTCCCGTCTTTGGCGGAGTTCCTCTTCCTTTTTACGCAACCACGTCTCAATAGACGATTCCTCATCATAAGGGTCAAATCCCCATTCCTCCTCTTTCTTTTCAATAAAATCATTCAAGGAGGCTTTCAATACATTAAAAAGTCTGTCTATTACCATGATAATTGATCTATTAGTTTTTTCTATTTTTTAATCGTTGCTTTAGGAGCGAGCTTTTGGAAGCTTCGTTGCAATGGAAAGTCCCGCTATCCGTTCTTATCGCTATTGCCTTGTTTTAGGTAGCCATCACACAATAGCGATACCACTTCTATCGGGGCTAGATGGTTACAGATAGTCCCCATAGTAACTGAATTGCCGTAGAATGTTGTAATTAAAAATTAGCATTTAATCTATTCATAGCTATTTTTGCACCATCTCAACCATTCAGTTTTTCCACTCAAAGGACAAATTAGAACTAAGATTTTTGAACTAAAACTTTCAGCTTCATTAAACAATTGTGCTTTCCGACATTCTATATATAATTAGGCTAATCCACAACTTTCCAAATAAAAAGCAAACATACGTTAAAACATTTTATTTTTTGAACGTAAAATATATAAAACAGCGTTCCAATAAAGGAATGAAACCCTAAATTTTAACAAAAATCTAAGATTTAGTTAAAAATATAGAAAATAACAAGGGTTTTTAATAATTTCTTTGTATTTATTTACATGAAAGTTGTAACTTTCTATAAAACTAAAAACTTCTGCCATAGGAAGCAAGTTACATATTTAAAAAATATAGTCTTAAATCAAACAGTCGTAATTTTATCTGCAATATGAAACAAAAATTTTTAATACTCACAACAGGCATCCTTTTTGCATTTATAGCAGGTGCAGCCATTTTCACTGATTCTGATGTCAAGAAAAATAAAGTCTTGATGGAACTCATTATGGCAAGTCTCGACAAACAGCACTTCAATCCACAAGACATGGATGATAAGTGGTCCACTACCGTTTTTGATGAGTTTGTTACTCGTCTAGACTTTAGCAAGCGATTTTTCTTACAAGAAGACTTAGAGCAATTCCAAGCCTATCAAAAAGAAATTGATGATATGGTGGAGGACAAAGACTATGCACTCTTGGAGACCGCCACCGATGTATTAGAATCAAGAATTGCAGAGTGTGAAGATTTTTATCTAGACCTTTTGGCAGAACCATTTGACTTTAGCAAACAAGAAGAGATAGAACTAGATAAAGATAAAATTGAGTATGCCAAAGATGAGGCAGAAAGAAAAGAAAGATGGCGTAAAATCCTCAAACATCAAACCCTGATTCGTTTGGTTGACAAGATGGAGGAACAAGAAAAGGCAAAAGAGGAAAATGATACAACAGTAACGATGAAAGCCTTTGAAGAACTTGAAATTGAGTCAAGAGAAAAAGTACAGAAGAACTACGAAAAATGGTTTAAGCGATTGAGTAAAGCCAATGATAAAGACCGTTTGGCTACTTACATCAATGCGATTGTAAACACTTATGATAATCACAGTGGCTATTTCCCACCAAAAGACAAGGAAGACTTTGATATTCGTCTTTCTGGTAAATTAGAGGGAATCGGAGCAACTTTACAGGAAGATGATGGATATATCAAAGTGGTTCGCATTGTGGCAGGTAGTGCTTGTTATCGTCAAGGTGAGTTAGAAGTAGATGATAAAATACTAAAAGTAGCGCAAGGTGCAGAAGAGCCTGTTGATATAGTAGATATGCGATTAGACGAAGCGGTTCGTTTGATTCGTGGTAAAAAAGGCACAGAAGTAAGATTGACTGTTAAAAAATTGGATGGAACTAGCAAAGTGATTCCCATTATTCGAGATATTGTGGTGTTAGAAGAAACCTATGCTAAATCAGCGATTATTGAAGAACAGGGCAAAAAAGTGGGTTATATCAAACTGCCTAAGTTCTATGCAGATTTTAATAGCAAAGAAGGACGCAACTGTTCGGATGATGTACGTAAAGAGATTGTGAAGTTGAAAGAAGAAAAGGTAGAAGGGGTTATCTTAGATTTACGTGGCAATGGTGGAGGCTCGTTGAGAGATGTAGTCGATATGACAGGGATGTTTATAGATGAAGGTCCTGTCGTCCAAATCAAAGCACGTACAGGCAAACCTTATGTATTAGAAGATGAAGAGCCTGGTGTTTTCTATAAAGACCCATTGATTATCTTGGTAAACTCATTTAGTGCATCCGCTTCTGAAATTATGGCAGCCGCTATCCAAGATTATGGGCGAGGCGTGATTATCGGTAGCACCAGAACCTATGGAAAAGGAACGGTACAGCGTTTCTATGATTTAGATAAGTATATTGTCTCTGACGAAAATGGTATTAAGCCACTGGGTTCACTCAAAATCACCACTCAAAAATTCTTCCGTATTGATGGACGGGCTACTCAATTGAAAGGAGTAGAGCCAGATATTGTATTGCCTGATGGTTATACCTATATCGAAACAGGAGAAAAGGAAAAAGACTTTGCCATGCCTTGGAATGAGATAGAAGCCGTTCCTTATGAAACTTGGAACAAGTTGCCAGATCTTTATAAGTTACAAGGTAAAAGTACTAAGCGTGTTGAAAGCAACCCAACATTTACGTTGATTGATGAAAATGCTCAACGTAGAAAGCGTAATAAAGACATTACCAATTATAATTTAGAATTTGATAGCTTTAAGACAGCACATTGTCAACGTCAAGAAGAAGCGGAAAAATATAAAGACTTACAAGATGAAGCCTTAGACTTTAAAGCCATCTCTTTGGAAGTAGACTTAGCCGAAATTGCAGATGATACCATCAAGCAAAGAACCAATACAGAGTGGTTGGAGAAGTTGGAGAAGGATGCTTATTTGGAAGAGGCGATGAATGTGATGAAGGATATGTTATAGAATTAACTTTCTGATAAAATTAAAAAAAGAAAAAGGATTGTTTCCCAATGGAAGCAATCCTTTTTTTGTAATAACTGGTGCTAAGGAATTGTGTCCTTCTCCAACTAGCCCCGATAGAAGTGGTATCGCTGCTTGAAGCATGGCTACCTAAAATAAGGCAGCAGCGATAAGAACGGATAGCGGGACTTGCTGTAACGATGAAAGATAAACCTTTCGCTCCAAAAGAATAAGCAAAATAAAAAAAAACAATAGTTTTCATAGTGAAGTATCAGAAATAAAGTATTCCAAAATGGGACTAAGAGATTTTTTGATTTTTTAGGCGAAAAACGCAGTCATAGCAGGGCTATGACGAGTATTTTCAACAACAAAAATCGGAAAATATCAATGTCACATGGAATAACTTATTTTTGTTGCTTCACATAGGTTTATATTAATCTTGATTTTTAGGAGCGAATGTTTGGGTGCTTCGTCGCAACGGAAAGTCCCGCTATCCGTTCTTATTCGTGTAGCTAAGTTTTCCTAAGCCAACGCTTCAACACGAATACCACTTCTATCGGGGCTAGATGGTTATGGAAAGGACTTCTTAGGACCATTTGACAAGCACTAAAGTTAACAGAATTTCTTAAACCAAACCTACTTTTTGTGTCATCTTTCTGTAAAAGCCAAAATCTTCCCTATTTTTGCCCGAATCAAAAAAATGAACGATGAATTTTAGAATTGGTTTTGGGTACGATGTACATGCGATGAAGACAGGTGAGCCTTTTATATTGGGAGGGATAGAGATAGAACACCATCAAGGAACCTTTGGGCATTCAGATGCAGACGTATTGGTCCATGCCATTTGCGATGCCTTATTAGGAGCAGCCAACTTAGGCGACATTGGACAACATTTTCCCGACAAAGACCCACAATACAAAGGCATTGATAGTAAGATTTTATTGAAAGATGTGGTCGCCTTACTCAAAGAAAAAAACTATCAAATCGGTAATATTGATTCTACGGTTTGTTTACAAAGTCCCAAGATCAAAAACTATATTCCTCAAATGAAAAAGGTGTTGGCAGAAGTGATGGATATAGCAGAAGACCAACTTTCTATCAAAGCAACTACGACGGAAAAACTGGGTTTTGTGGGTAGGGAAGAAGGGGTGAGTGCTTATGTAAATGCATTAATCGAAAAAATATAAATGGAGTCTAAGAGGGCAAGTGACTGGTGACGAGTGACTGGTGACTTTTGGTTCATTACTTGGTGTTGGGACGACGGGACGTTTTGAAAAAAGGGACGATAGGGACGTTTTCGGTTCGTTACCTGTTTTTTGGGACGACGGAACACTTCTAGAAAAGATACATAATTTTGTTGTCAATAAAAGAACGTCCCCTCGTCCCCACATGCAGAAACCAAACAGTTCGTCCCTTCGTCCCAACAT
>JAHDBB010000191.1:7958-10311 GCA_020630635.1 Chitinophagales bacterium | reverse complement strand
TCCTCAACCAAATAGACCTGATAGTAACGGTATAAATGTACAGCGTTGGCTTCCTAAAACGTAGGCACATTTATAAGAGTGAATAGCAGGGAGACACATCACGATGAAAGACAAACCTTTCTCTCCAAAAAAATCAAAACGACGAAACAAACAGCAACTATCGACTATGGACTGAAAAACCATCGACTCTTTAAACCTTTCTCTCCAAAAAATAAAAATAAAAAAATAAAAAAGGCATAGGGGATTCTTGCATTACAAATGTCTTAATAGTGAAACACGGAAAGAAAGTGTATCAAACATTTTAAATACAAAAGCTTTTGTTCTTCTATTTCTTAATTTTAAATTACACTTAATGAATACATTCAAAGGAAAAAATTGGATTGTCTTTATGTTCGTAGTCTTGATGACTGCCCTGACTTTTACTTCTTGCGAAAAAGATGAAGTAAGTAACGCCTTGAATCCCACACACAATACCCAAGAAAATAATCGAGGATTTTTAGGATTGACAACGAATGACAATGAGGAAGGAGACGACGAAGAATATGATGATAAAGAGGATTGTTTTGAAATCAATTATCCTGTCAATTTAGTTTATCCCGATGGAACTACACAAGCTGCCAATAGTGATGAAGAGTTAGAAGATTTAGTAGAAGAATGGTATGAAGCCAATGGTGAAGATGAAGACGATTTTATCGAATTAGAATTTCCTATTACGGTCACACTAGAAGATGGAACAACACAAACGATTAATGATGATGAAACACTTTGCGATTTATACTTTGAATGTTTTGAAGATTATTACGAAGACGATTGGAAGGAATGTTTTACCGTCATTTATCCCGTAACCGTTATTTTGCCCGATGGCTCCAATGTAACCGTCAATAGTGACGATGAATTAGAAGATACCGTAGATGGATATTATGACGAAAATCCAGATAGTGAAGACGAATTCTCTTTAGTTTATCCTGTCCAAGTAGTGTTGGAAGATGGAACGACCCAAGACCTTAATAGTGATGATGAAGTTGATGAGTTATTTGAGTCTTGTTATGAATGGGAGGATTGGGAAGAAGATTGTTTTGACATCAACTATCCGATTACAACGATTTTACCCGATGGTTCTAATATCACAGTCAACAGTGACGATGAATTAGACGATGCCATAGATGGATACTATGATGCCAATCCAGATAGTGAAGAAGATTTCTCCTTTGTTTATCCTGTGACAGTCACGATGGAAGATGGAAGTACGCAAACGATTAATGGCGATGATGAAGTAGAAGAATTGTTGGATGATTGTTGGGAAGGTAAAAAAGGTAAGAAAGAAATGGGTAAAAAGGGTAAGAAAGGAAAAAAATATAGGATATAAAAGGGTTTTAGAGGCATTCGAGGAATGCTTGGTATTTTGGGGAATTAAAAGTTATATTCAAGTATTCCCTTGCTCGAAAGGCTGTCCAAGTGGTGGGCAGCCTTTTTGTTTTGTAACAAAGTGATGAATATTGTATCTTCGTAGAAATTTTTAAACAACCTGAAAACTAAAAAGTCATTATAGTTGTTAATTCATTTATAACAAAATCTCAACTAAATGCAAAAAATCTTTTATATGCTCATTTTATTGATGACTTCGACCTTCTTTCTCAATGCCCAAGACTTAAATGCTTTAGAGATTATCAAAAAGTCGGAAGAAAACTTTAGAGGAGAGAGCAATATTGCTGAAATCACGATGACCATAGAACGCCCTAAGTGGACTCGTGAGATGTCCATGAAAAGCTGGGCAGTAGGGGAGGACATGGCGTTGATATTGGTACAAGCTCCTGCTAGAGATAAAGGAACGACTTTCTTAAAAAAAGAACGAGAAATTTGGAATTGGGTTCCAAGCATCGAAAAAGTGGTCAAGTTACCACCTTCTATGATGATGCAGTCTTGGATGGGTTCTGACTTCACCAATGACGACTTAGTTCAAAATTCTTCAATTATCAACGACTACGAACATGAAGTTTTAGGAGAAGAAATGATCGGTGAGTATCTTTGTTATAAATTGCAACTGACTCCGAGACCAGATGCGCCTGTCGTTTGGGGAAAGGTCTTGACTTGGATTTCCAAAGAAGGCTTTTTACAACTCAAAACCGAGTTTTATGATGAAGATGATTACCTAATTAATGTGATGGAGGCAAGTCAAGTAAAAGAAATGGACGGTCGTACGATTCCGACCAAATTGACCATTACGCCTGTGGAGGATGAAGGTAATAAAACAACCATTGAGTATATTTCAATGGATTTTGATGTCGAGATAGACCCTTCTATTTTTTCCGTTCAATATATGAAACGGGTTCGATAAATGATGGGTGACTGGTGA
>JAHDBB010000191.1:0-7858 GCA_020630635.1 Chitinophagales bacterium | reverse complement strand
CTTAATGGAAATCTCGCCTTTTTACCTCTTAAAGCTTGTCAAAAACTTTATGGTGCAGAAAATCGTTTGACCTCCTTTATCTTATTATCAGACAAGCCCAAAAATATAGAAAGTACAGTTGCCAATCTTAGAAATGATTTAGACAAACAATATGAGGTGATGAGTTGGAAGGATATGTTGCCCGAACTCATTCAATTGATCGAAGCCGATAATGCAGGAGGCATGATTATATTGAGTATCCTTTACATTATTATTGGCTTTGGAATGTTTGGGACAATTTTGATGATGACCACCGAGCGTTTATACGAATTTGGCGTACTACTTTCTATTGGGATGAAACGTTGGAAGCTGATTTTGACGATGTTAATGGAGTCTATTTTTGTTTCCTTTTTAGGCGTTGTTTTGGGGATCTTATTCAGTATTCCTGTGCTTTTTTATTTTTATAACAATCCGATACATTTGGGGCGAGACCTTGCAGAGTTTTCCGAAAAATACGATATGGAACCCGTCCTCAATTTTTCTTTAGACCCTGAAATATTTTGGACACAAGCACTGTTTGTTTTAGCCATTGCCATCGTTATCAATGTGTATCCGATTCAAAAGATTTTGCGATTGAAAGTGGTAGAGGCGTTGAGGGCTTAGTTGGTGACTGGTGGCGAGTATGAGAAAAATTCTGTTCATTCCATAAATTCTTAAAAAATTCGAGTTAAGACAATTGACTGACACGAAGAAGTACAGACCTCCACCAAATAGCCCCGATAGGAACGGTATAAATGCAATGCGTTGGCTTAGAAAAACGTTGGCGCATTTATAAGAGTGGATAGCGGGACTTTCCATAACGATGAAAGAAGAACCCTTCGCTCCTAGCCTAAAAAAAGAATAGGATTTTTAGGATTCATTTTTAAATTAATAGGATTTTAAGTTTTGAACCAAAACGTCCCATCGTCCCAAAACCAAGAAACGAACAGAAAAACGTCCCATCGTCACCATAAAAACAAAAACCTATGCTTATCAAAGTCGCTTGGCGAAATATTTGGCGCAATAAATTGAGAAGTGCCGTTGTGATGATTGCCATTGCCTTAGGAATCTGGGCAGGCATCTTTGCGTCCTCCCTTGCCAACGGTGTCAATAAACAACGATTGGGTAATGTCATCGACTCGCAAACTTCTCATATTCAAATACATCAAGTTGGTTTTAGTGATAATTTTGAAATTGTCAAAAGGGTTGAAAATGGAAGTGAAGTGATCCAAAAAGTAAGAGAAGATGCCGATGTCAAAGCGGTTTCTTCTCGTACATTGGTGACAGGAATGGTGGCTTCCGCAGCGACAGGAAAAGGCGTGATGATTCGAGGAGTCAATCCAGAGGACGAACAAGCTGTCACGAAATTAAAAGATAATTTAGTCGATGGAAAATATTTTGAAGGGACTAAACGCAATCCAGTATTATTGGGTGCATCTTTAGCTAAAAAACTCAATGTCAAGTTACGCTCAAAATTGGTCGTGACTTTTCAAAATGCAGAAAATGAAATCGTTTCAGCTTCTTTTAAGGTGGTTGGATTGTACAAAACAACCGACACCCGAAATGATGAATTGTCGGTCTATGTCCGAAAATC
Organism: Chitinophagales bacterium; assembly: GCA_020630635.1. GTDB lineage: Bacteria > Bacteroidota > Bacteroidia > Chitinophagales > UBA2359 > JAHDBB01. The sequence goes on along the minus strand of JAHDBB010000191.1, from coordinate 6,246 downwards.
TGACTTGGATCAATTGGCAGGAATGCCCGATGGAGCCTTTCACGAAGCAGGCATTATGTTGCAAGATGCCAAGACATTGGACACCAGTACACAGCGATTAAAAGCAGCCTTTCCTGCCTTAGCCGTCGAAAGTTGGAAAGAACTGATTCCTGGATTGGCGGCAGCCGATGTCATCGCCAAACGAATGAATTATTTGTTGTTGTTGATTTTATTAGCGGCTCTCTCTTTTGGGATTGTCAATACCATGTTGATGGCTGTTTTGGAGCGAGTTCGAGAGTTTGGGATGTTGATGGCAGTCGGGATGAATAAGACTAAAGTCTTTTTGATGATTATGTTTGAGACAGTTTTTTTGATGCTGACGGGTACACCGATTGGCATTTTATTGGCGTGGGGAACAGTCAAATATTTGGGCAAATATGGATTGGATCTTTCCGAGTATTCGGAAGGTTTTTCCAATGTGGGCGTGAAGCCGATTATCTATCCTTTTTTGACACCAGACTATTATCCCAAAGTCATAATTTTGGTGATTATTGCAGCTTTTTTAGCCGCTATTTATCCAGCAATTAAAGCCATTCGATTGAATCCAGCGGAGGCGATAAGGAAGATTTAAAGTTTCCAATATTTGCTACAATCCTGTTCTCGTCCCAAAAACTTTCTAGAAAATAATTCTCGTCTCAAAAGGGCTGGATCTTCAAAAGTATGATGTTGATTGAGCAGTTCGTTGACCTCTTTTTCGGTATAAAATTTATCTTCTTCAAAATATTGGGCGAGGTATTCCAAGATGACCATTTTTTTGCTTGGTTTGGAAGGCCAACCCGTCACTTTTTGGTCGTCATCTAAAAAATTGCGGAGTACTTTTTCGGTATTCATAAGTGTCGATTTATGTTATTAGGAATGGATTTCTTTAAAAACATAAAAACGCAAGCGACCAAGTTTTAGTTCCTTCATCTTTGCGTTTAAATAGGAGTGAAAGAATCTGTTTTAGTTCAAAACTTAAAATCCTACTAATTACGAGAAATCCTATAATCGGAGTCTTTTTTTTGGCTAGGAGCGAACTTTGCTTGCTTCGTCGCCATAGAAAGTCCCGCTATCCACTCTTATAAATGCGCCAACGTTTTAGGAAGCCACCACATTGCATTTATACCGTTCCTATCGGGGCTATTTTGCACAGACACAACGTTTATATGTTAAGGGACGAACTGTTCATTTTTTACATGTTGGGACGAAGTGACGTGAAGGGACTATGAATTATGTAATCGAAGAATCATCAAGAAAAGAACCGCAACGTCCCTTTCGTCCCTATTTTTAAAACGTCCCGTCGTCCCCAAACATTATTTTAACTAAAACGAGGAGCCAACACCAATTCTTTAGAGCCTTTGGTATACACATAAAAACCTTCACCCGACTTACGACCCAATTTACCAGCCATCACCATATTGACCAATAAAGGACAAGGCGCATATTTAGGAAGTCCCAAGCCATCGTGTAAAACATGCAAAATCGACAAGCAAACATCTAAGCCAATAAAATCAGCCAATTGCAAAGGACCCATTGGATGCGCCATTCCCAACTTCATCACCGTATCAATTTCGTGAACACCCGCCACACCTTCAAACAAAGTATAGATTGCCTCATTAATCATCGGCATCAAAATACGATTGGCAACAAATCCAGGATAATCATTGACTTCCACAGGAACTTTACCCAATTTTTTAGAGAGTTCCATAATCGTATCAGTCGTTTCTTGTGAAGTCGCATAGCCTCGTATCACCTCAATAAGCTTCATAATCGGCACAGGATTCATAAAGTGCATACCGATGACCTTTTCAGGACGTTGAGTAGCCGCTGCAATCTTAGTGATCGAGATAGATGAGGTATTGGTCGCTAAAATCGTATCTTTATCCGCCTTTTCATCTAATTCTTTGAAGATTTTGAGCTTTAAATCCACATTTTCAGTTGCAGCTTCTACCACTAAGTCAGCTCCTTTTATCCCTTCTGCCAAGTTACTCGAAGTCGATAATCTGTCCAAAGTCGCATTTTTATCCTCTTCCGTGATTCTTTCTTTAGTAACCATACGATCCAAGTTTTTGGTGATGGTCGCTTGTGCTTTGGCAAGAGCCTCTTCACTAATATCAATCATCTTGACCTCAAAACCTTTCATCGCAAAGACATGAGCAATTCCATTTCCCATCGTTCCAGCCCCAATAACAGCTATTTTATTCATTTTTGTGTATTTAAATTTAAAAAGTTGCAAAGTTAAAAAGGATTGGGGAAATTAGGTTAATTTTGCGGATTATTGGAGCGAAAGGTGTGTTAATCTTTTAACTCAAAGATGAGAATGTTTTGCTTCATTCTTCAGGATGAAGCCTATAAAAAAGGTCAGACAAAAAACCGAAAGTCACGAGTCACTATCAACTTGTCACTCCAAATAACTATGGACTTTTAAAACTAAATAATAATGAAAATAGGTCAGTACAATCATTTGATTGCCGCAGAAATAACAAAGCAAGGATTTTATCTCGAAGACGATGATGGAAATCGGGTGCTATTGCCTAAAAAATATGTCTCACCAAAATTGAAAGTTGATGATGAGATACGAGTTTTTTTGTATAAAGATGCCGAACATCGCCCCATCGCCACAACCTTGAGACCCAAAGTTACCCTAAATAGAATCGCCCGTTTAGAACTCATTAATATGACGCAACATGGAGCCTTCTTTGATTGGGGATTGCCCAAAGATTTATTTGTGCCGTATAGCGAATTGAGAGGAAATCATAAAGTCGGCGGCTACTATTTTGTCTATTTGTACTTGGATGAAAAAAGTAAACGATTGGCAGGTTCTAATAAAATTCATAAGTTTTTGGAAAGAGAAAATATAGAATTAGAACAAGGAGAAGAAGTCAGAGCTTTGATGTGGGAAAGAGTCGAACAAGGAGTCAAAGTTATTTTGAATCATCAATATCAAGGATTGATCTTTGAGAGCGATATTTTTCAAGAAATCAAAATCGGACAAACCCTCAATGCGTATGTAAGAAATATTCGAGAAGATGGAAAAATAGATGTCACCTTGCAAGCTATCGGTTATGCACAAGTCGAGCCAATGGCACAAAAAATATTGAAACATCTACAAAAAAACAAAGGCTTCTTGGCATTAAATGATAAAAGTGATCCCCAATTGATAAAAAATACCTTAGAGATGAGTAAAAAAACTTTTAAAAAGTCCATTGGCAATTTGTACAAACAAAGGTTGATTCGGATTGAAAAGGATGGTATTTATTTAGCAGAATTGACCAAGTAATATACATAAAAAAAACCACACCAGGTGGCGTGGTCTTCAAAGCGAATAAAACAACTTAAAAAACTAAAAAAATGAAATTATTTCTTGTTTGTTGAGTGAAATAAATGCTACTCTCTTTCCTAAACAAACGATATGTTATTTTAAATTAATGTGTAAATGGAAAAAATTGCCGTTACCTCTAGCAAGATCAAAGCGATTGCTTATGACCATCCAAAAGGATTGTTATACGTCTATTTCAAAAATAGAAATGTGTATATTCACCAGCATGTACCTCCAAATTTTTGGTCTGAATGTATGTTAGCAGACTCTATTGGGCGTTATTACTTCGACAATATTCGAGACACTTTTCCTTATGAAATAGCGCAAGAATTAGAAGGTCAAGAGGAAGAATGAGTAAACGGCTATGGTTTAAATGAATAGGAAGGGAGATGTATTTATCTGTTAGAATTTTTAAATTTTCCAAAGTTAATAGTTGTGTTGTTGTATAAATGTAATTGTCTAATGAAGACAGTAATTTTTACGGTAAAGGATGAGAAAAGGTTATGACTTTTTAATTTTATTAAGCATTTTTATTTTTGTTATAAGAACTTTTGTATGGCATTTTTTAATTGAAGCAAGGATATTTTATTGAGACAATCTAAAGTTTTTAAATGACAAGTATTTGATACACAAGGACTACAAGGCAAATCCTCTCTCAATACCACCAAATTGCCTTGTTCATAAGGAACCGTCGTCTCAATATCGCCTGCTCCTAAAAAAACTATCGAAGAAACCCCTAAGACATTCGCTAAATGAGCGGGTCCAGAGTCCACACCAATGACCAAATCCGAATGATACAATAAACTCGTAAATTCCATCAAGCTGGTTTTTCCACTCAAATCAATCAAATCCTCTGGATATTTAAAGTGTTTACACAAATTGGTCATAAATGCAATGTCTTTGTCTAATCCTGTCAAAATAATCGTTGCATTTACAGTATCTCTAATGGTTTGAATGATCTCAATACTTTTTTGCAAAGGCATACTCCGAGAAGAAGCAACCGATTGAAGATTTAAAATAATTTGGGGTTTGGATGAAAAATTAAGATGGGCAAAAGGTTTTGGAAATGCTCTCAAACGATTGGAAAAATCTTGGACTTCTGTTTTTAATGCATATTCCAAAAGTCGAATATATTTGCGACAACGATGGATTTTTTCTTTGGGTAGGGGAGGATTTTGGGTCAATAAAAAAGAACGAGCTTCGTTACTATAACCCACTCGTTTTTTACTTCGAGTTGCAAACGCCATCAAGGCAGATGAAAAGGAATCAGGCAATACGAAAAAATAATCATAGTGTTTCGTTTGTCGAATTTGATTGCCAAATTGATACAATCCTTTGACAGAGCCATGTGTTTTTTTATCAAACACATAAGCATTTTGAACCATCGGAAACAAGTCCATCAAGTCCACCAAGTTTTTTTTGATGACGACATCTATTTGAGCATCAGGCAATAAACGCTCCAACTGTTCAAAAAAGGCATAACTCATCACCAAATCACCCAACCAATTAGGTGTTCTTACCAATACATTCATACCTTTTCAATTGTTTTGCCATAATAAACCAATGTATGCCAAAGACATTTTAAGTCTTGCAATTTTGTTTGAAGCTCTTTGCCTTCCAATCCTGCTTCTCGATATTTACGCTCCGTTTTTCCCAGTATAAACGCATTAATTTTATTGTTTTCGGCAATTTTTTCTGCCAATATCGGCATATTTTTACCTCTAAAATGATGGGGAACTTCCGAAGCAACTAACTCAAATCCCCAATTCCATTGAAGTTCAATCTCATATTTTTCACAAAGTTGATGAAGCAGCGTTTCATATTCTGTGCGTTTATAACACGCATCTGCGACCAAACAATCAACATCTTCTTTTAGATTAATAGGCGTATGAACCTGTGTTTCGATATAAAAATCCAGATTGCGTTTAGGCATTCGTTGATAAGTCGTTTTTTCGCTATTCAAGTTTTCCACAATTTTATCAATCAACTGATGCGGTCTAATCTCTTTTTCGCCAATCGCAAAACTTCGTTGAAAACACTCAACCAAAAGACTTGCTAAGATGTCCTCAAAGTATTGCATTGTTCCTTTTTCTTGCGGAAGCTTATAAGAATCTAAATAAGAAAAAGTCGCATATTGGCTCATTTCAGGTTTCAAGACCAAAAAACATGAACCAAATCTCGGTGAAGGACCATCTGAATGCATCAATAAATCCAATCCACCATATTTGGGGCGATCTGACAATCGAATTTCGTGATTTTCATAAATTTGCCCAAACAAAATATTTTCCCATTGATCTCGATCTCCGCCCTTATAAGCCGTCAAAGAACCATTCGAGATTTGCGTTTCAAACTGACTTTTATAAAAGCCTTCTGCCACCAATAAATCCAAAACGCTTTTAAACTCACCATTTAAACGATATGGGTGGAAATGCAGACAGATTCTCGCTTTTTCTTGTATCAACGTCTGCAAAGATTCCAATTTTTCCAGAGATATATTCGACATCTTACACACATGTTGAATCAAGGATTGAGCATTTTCCAATCTCTTTTGTGTATAAGCATTTATATGGTCAATGGCTAAAGAATTGTAAGGTCTCAAGATTTTATTTTTGAGGTTTTTAGTAGAAGTTATTTTAGGAGAGAAAGGTTTAAAGAGTCGATGGTTTTTCAGTCCATAGTCGATAGTTTTTTAGTGACAAGTTAAGGTGACTGGTGGCTTTCGATACACTTTATAAGTTTGAGTAAAAATCGAAATCCTATTAATTTTTCATAATTCTAAAATCCTATTTTTTTTATTAGGAGAGAAAGGTCCCTCTTTCATCGTGACGGGTCTCCCTGCTATCCGTTCTTATCACCAAGCCACCCGAACCCTTTAGCCCAACACATTGGTGATACCACTACTATCAGGT
>JAHDBB010000190.1 GCA_020630635.1 Chitinophagales bacterium | reverse complement strand
CGTTCTTATTGCTGCTGCTGAACTTAGATGAAAGTCACTTTGAAAGTGTCTTTCATCTAGCATAGCTTCGAGCAGCAATACCACTACTATCAGGTCTAGGTGGTTGTGGAAGGTACTTCTTAGCACCAAGAATTGGGACGAAGGTGACGATGTGACGTGAAGGGACGTTGACTTTTCTAATCGACAAAAATAGTTTCATTATTTTATTTTTTAAAACGTTCCCTGTTCCCAAATCAAGTAACGAACCGAAAACGTCCCTTCGTCCCTAATTTTCATCAGCGTTCTGTCTGTAACCATCTAGCCCCGATAGGAGTGGTATTCGTGTAGAAGCGTTGGCTTAGAAAAACGTTGGCTACACGAATAAGAACGGATAGCGGGACTTTCCATTGCGACGAAGCAGTTAAAGTTCGCTCCTAAAAAATAGGTAAAGAACAAGAAATCACTTGTCTTTGACCAAAGAATATTAGACTGAAATTGTTTTTGAGAAGTTTATCCGCAAAATAGGATTATTTATAGACAGAAACAAAAAAGTAGCATAAAAAAAGCCTCCATTATCAAATGACAATGGAGGCAAAAGCGTTTAACTATCCAGTATTAATTCATATTTAGTTTATCTAAAGCGTCGGACAACAACTTGATTTTTTCTTCTGCATCCGATAACTTTTTACGTTCCTTATCCACTACCGCAGCAGGGGCATTTTGAACGAAACGCTCGTTATTGAGTTTCTTCAAGATGCTATTCTTAAAACCGAGATTGTATTTCAACTCTTCATTCATCCGTTTGCGCTCGGCTTCAACATTTACCGTCACGCCCGTTTCAATGAAAAACTCGTCTTGATTGACAATAAAAGAAACAGCGTTTTCTGGTCCTTCGCTATTAAATTCCAAAGATTCTAAAGTCGCTTCTTTTAGAATAATCGGTAAAAATTCTTGGTAATATTCGCCATTAGAAGTACTGTATGCTTTGAGCAACTTATAAGGACTCAAACCATTTTTATTGCGAATATTTCTAACCGATGTAATGAACTCTTTAACCACTTCACCTTTTTGAATGACAGATTCTTTGTACTCCTTAATCGTTGGATAATCGGAAACAATGATACAATCTTTGGCTTTTCGATCTTTGAGTTGATGATAAATTTCTTCCGTGATAAAGGGCATCAAAGGATGCAACATCTTCATCAATTCCTCAAAAATCGCCACCGTTGCTTTATAGGTATATTCATCAATGGGTTCTCCTTTTGGCGGTTTGACCATCTCCAAATATGCCGAGCAGAAGTCGGTCCAAATAAAGGAGTAAGAAGTTTTCAATGCTTCCGAAATACGATAGGTTTCATAAGAATTTTCTAAGTCTGCAAACGTCTTATGCATCTTATTTTTGATCCACTCAATAGCAGGCAAATTGTTTTCGTTTTTACCCTTTTGAACTTCCCATCCTTTGACTAAACGCAAGGCATTCCAAATCTTATTGCTAAACCTGCTTCCTTGTGAACAAAGGTCTTTGGTAAAGAGCAAATCTCCACCTGCTGGCGAACACAACAACATCCCGACTCTTACACCATCGGCTCCATATTCAGCGATTAAATCCAATGGGTCAGGTGAGTTTCCTAAAGACTTAGACATCTTACGGCGTTTTTCATCCCGTACCATTCCCGTAAAATAAACGTGCTTAAAGGGTCGATCATTTTCCCACTCAATCCCTGCCATAATCATTCGGGCAACCCAAAAGAAAATGATGTCAAATCCTGTTACCAATACATTGGTTGGGAAATAGTACTCAACTTCTTCTCTGGTTTCAAAACCGTCAAAAACGCTCATCGGCCACAACCAAGACGAGAACCAAGTATCGACCACATCTTCATCTTGTCGCAAATCTTTCTCGGTCAATTTGCTATTACCTGTCAGTTTTTTGGCTTTTTCTAAAGCTGCATTTATATCTTCTGCAACGACATAAGAACCATCTTCCAAATAATAGGCTGGTATCTGTTGTCCCCACCACAATTGACGAGAAATACACCAATCGGTGATATTATTCATCCAATGGAAATAGGTATTTTTAAAGTGTTCTGGATAGAACTCAATATAGCCATTTTCAACTGCCTTTATTGCTGGAGCAGCCAAAGTTTTCATATCTACAAACCATTGATCTGTCAATCGAGGCTCGATGACAACGTGTGTGCGTTCAGAGTGTCCAACCTTGTGCGAAATCTCTTCAATTTTTTCCAATTGACCACTTTTCTCCAATTCAGCAACAACTAATTTACGGGCTTTAAAGCGATCTTCGCCTACAAAAATTTGAGCTGCTTCATTGAGTTTTCCATCTGCGCTGATGGTATCAACGATTTCAAGCTTATGGCGTTTACCAATAGCAAAGTCATTAGCATCATGGGCAGGTGTTACTTTCAAAGCTCCCGTTCCAAACTCAACATCAACGTAGGTATCAAAAATCGCTGGAACTTCTCGGTTAATCAATGGAACCAAGATTTTTGCCCCTTGTAAATGCTTATAACGTGGGTCTTCGGGATGGAAACAAACTGCTGTATCGCCCATAATGGTTTCTGGACGAGTCGTAGCAATCGTTACCGTCTCGTTAGAATCTTTTATTTTATAGCGAACGTAATACAACTTCGCCATACTTTCTTTGTGATAAACTTCTTCGTCAGAAACCACCGTTTTAGCCGATGGATCCCAATTCGTCATTCGATAGCCTTTGTAAATTAAACCTTTTTCATACAAATCTACAAAGGTTTTGACAACGGCTTTAGATAACTTAGGTTCCATTGTGAAACGGGTTCTATCCCAATCACATGAAGCACCCAATTTTTTAAGTTGGTTTAAAATAATTCCACCATATTGTTCTTTCCAAGCAAAGGCATGTTTCAAAAATTCTTCTCGTCCAATATCGTGTTTAGAAATGCCTTCTTCTTTGAGTTTATTAACGACTTTAGCTTCGGTAGCGATAGAGGCATGATCCGTACCAGGAACCCAGCAAGCGTTGAATCCTTGCATTCTGGCTCGTCGGATCAATACGTCTTGTATGGTGTTATTGAGGATGTGTCCCATGTGTAAGACTCCTGTAACATTGGGTGGTGGAATTACAATAGTATAAGGTTCCCGTTCATCAGGAGTCGATTTAAAAAATTTATGCTTCATCCAATAGTCATACCATTTCTGTTCAATGGCGGCTGGTTGGAATTTTTTATCTAAAGTCATTTTATCAAAAAATTTAGTTATTTAATAATCAATGTTGTTAGTGACGAGTGACCAGTTTCTGGTGACGCTCTCTTCATTTCTTACTTTTTTGGAGAGAACGGGTTAAACTTTCATCGTTACATGTCTCCCCGCTATCCGTTCTTATGAATATTCGAGCCTTTCACAATCAATGAGCCAATCTTCACATTCATACCACTACTATCGGGTCTAGTTGATTGAGGAATTAACCTTTAGTAACTGATTTTTTATTAACCCCAAAATAAGTGGAATAGTTTCATATATTCAAATCCATTTATTATCAATAATTGAATATCAAAACTTTACGTTCTCTAAAATTGGTGCAAATTTAAGGTTTTTTTTGGCATCTTGTGAAGTATTTAACAGGCATTATTTTTTATTATATAGGATTTTTTTAACGCACTATTTGGAGAAGGAAAAATTTTAAACCAAACCTTCAAAGTCATGTGCATTTTCACCACTATCTTCGGCAACAAATATACCTTGTAAGTCTCCTATGATTTCGTTGTTAGCGATGTAGTTCCCACTACTTCCATTGTTGATGGCCACCGCAAACCCTTTAGCCGCCTTGATAACATTATTTGTGACGACATTGTTGTAACTATATGAAATGTGCATCCCTCCTACTCCCACTTTCGCATTGTCTTGAATCCCAGAATCGTAAACTTCATTCCAAGACCAAAGGCATTCTCGTAAGTTGGCTAGTCGATGACCTCTAAACGCAGAACCTCTTACCACATTATTAAAGATGTCAGACCGATAACCTCGAATGACATATAAGCCTACTCTTTCAGAATCTTTAATATCATTGAATGCCACGACGAATTTTTGATGATCGCTGACGGCTAGACATTCTCTGGTAGCTCCATCAAAGGTATTGCCAATCACCAATCCTTTTCGCAAGGTGAAAGGTCCATTTCCAATACCATTGGTCGGGTCTCCCCAAATACACAATTCAATGGCTCCTTTTCGTTGTTTGGGATGTTTGCGAAATTCATTATAGGATACATCAAAAATTTTGTCTTCGGACTTTGCTCCCCACAACATGACTTTATGTGGTAAATCGTCATAGTAATGATCTCTTGGTGTTTTGGTAGAAGACTTAAAAAAACGACAGTTGCGAATGACGATATTTCCCAAACTAGTAGGGTCGGGATGATTACGATAACGAATAGCGTTGAGCATCGTCTCAAACTCACAATTTTGGATTTTTAAATCAACTGTCAATTGAGGATGTACGAGAACACCAATCCCCTTGAGAGGTTTGGGAAAACGGGTTTGTATGGTAACTCCTTCTATATTTAATACTGCATCATTTTGTGTTACTTCGATGGCATTACAAGCAGAGGCCAATATGATTGATTTCTTTCTTCCGCTTCCAATGATTCGGACATTATTAGAATGAATATTTAAAGGTTCTCTAATTTCATAAATTTTGTCAGTTAATGGTAAAATGCCGCCGCCTTGTTGAGCAAGGTTGTCATAGGCTTGTTGTATATCCATAGTTTGTATTTTTGTGTTTGGGTGATGAGTAGTTTATGAGTGACTGGTGACGAGTGACGTTCTCTTCATTTCTTGTTTTTTTAGGAACGAAAAGGATGTTTTTCTTGAAGCGTTCTGTCCTTTCCCAAATAGCCCCGATAGAAGTGGTATCCGTATGTGAAGCGTTGGCTTCAAAAAACCTAGCTATACGGATAAGAACGGATAGCGGGACTCAATGTAGCGACGAAGTAACCAACCCTTCGCTCCTAAAATCAACGAATTTGTATAACACAAGTTTCATTTATTTTGTAACTTTAGCTTTTGTTATTTTTTTTCACTAAAATAAACCTCATGCGAATCAAAGTAAATAAATTCCCTACAAAGAAAACCCATCAGGGGAAAACAAAAAAATCTAAGGAGACAAAAGTACCTACTAAAAAGACAAAATCGAATAAAACGCCCACTAAAACGACTAAAAAAACTCGTACCTCTACTAGAGGAAGTTTTGATTCTGTTTTGCAAAAAAGCCATGAAGTTCCTGTCGTTATCCAGTTTTTTACCAACTGGTGTGGTCCTTGTCGAACGTTGAAACCTGTCATGGAAAAATTGGCTAAACAGGCTGGCGGTAAATGGTTATTGGCTATGGTCGATGTCGAAAAAAATCCACAAATCGCTTCTCAATATGGTATTAGAAGTATTCCTGATGTACACCTCTTTCACAAGGGACAATCCATTGCCTCTTTTAAAGGAGCCAAACCAGAACATATTATTCAAAACTGGTTGGATAGCAACTTGCCTAAACGCAGAAGACGAGGAGAATATTCAGAAGCGGATGATCTTTTGAAAAAAGGAAATGTTGGTTCTGCTATTACGCAGTTATTGCAGATGTTGTTGAGCCAAAATCCTGATTCTCCGCTTATCAAACTGATTTTGGCCTTGCAATCTATGGGCAAAAATAATCCACAAGCGATGCAATTAATCAACGAAATTGAACGAAAAGGAGGACAAGGTGCTTTGGCTAAACGTATTAGGGATTTGATTGACATGGATATTGATGAAAAGGATGCTCACACTCCTACACATAGTCCTTACAATCCTGCGCCTACTTCCGCAAATGCCAAAATTGATTTAAATAATTTCAGTAAAAGTTTATTGGCTCAATTGGTACAGGATATGGTCAATGAGGTTCGGAGAAGTCGAGGCGTTCAGTCTCTCAATGAAGATACAGTTTTGGCAGCAGCAGCCAATGACCAAAATGTCTATCAAATGAAACATGATGTTTTGTCTCATCATCAAAATAACAATCATAAACATACGGTTCAGCAAAGAGTCGATAGCTTTGGCGGTGGCTTTAGAACAGTGGGCGAAAATGTGCAGTATCAAGGAATGCAGGTGACAGAATGGAATAATCGAATTGAAATCATTATGGATACTTATGTCAATACGGCTAGAAAAATGGTGGAAAACTGGATCAACTCTCCAGGACATTATAAGAATATGATCAATCCTCGATTTACGTATGTCGGTACTTCGGTAGGTTGGAACCCTGAAAACAATGCGTTTTTTGCAACACAGGTTTTTGGAGGATAATTTTTTTAATTCTCAAACTCATTCATCATGGTAAAAATCATAAAAGAAAACGAGGATTTTATTTTTGAGATGCAAGGCTTACACAAGTTATGGTCTTTAAAAAGTCAGCTTAAAATTCCCGTTGCCAATATCAAAAAAGTCCATCAAGAGTTAGATGATTCTTGGTGGAAAGGTTGGCGAGCTCCTGGTACAAATATTCCTGGTTTGATTGTTGCAGGTACTTTTTATTTGCAAGGCGAAAAAAACTTTTGGGATGTGGTCAATAAAGAAAAAGCCATCGTTGTGGAATTGGAAGGCGAAAATTATAATCAACTGGTTATTGAAGTAGAAAATCCAGAAGAAGCGATTGCTTTATTAAGTGGTCAATAATCTATAAAAAACACTATAAATGCTCTCCTCCATCCGTCAGGCTTTTTCGTTTGACGGATTTTTTATTTTAAAAAGTTTTCATTTTTTCCAACCTTTATTTTAGTAGCTGCGTCTATACTATCAAACAATCTTAAAACAAAAACTTTTTTACCCATGAAAAAATTAGTTAGTCTCTCTATTTTAATAGCCTTTATTTTTAGTTCATTGAATGTTTCAGCTCAATGGAATCGCTCCGTCAAAGGTAGTGGAAATGTTACCTCCAAAGACCATGATATTAGTGATGTAAATGGAATCAAAGTAAATGGCGTTTTCGATGTATTTATCACGCAAGATAGCAAAGAAGCCTTGACCATTGATACAGATGACAACTTACACAAACATATTGAAGTAGAAAATAAAGGGGGTATTTTGCATATTTCTACCAGCGGTAATATCCAAAATGCTGAAGAAATGACCGTACATTTAACCGTCAAAAATCTAGAAGAAATGGATTTTTCTGGAGCGACTACCATCCAATCTACCGAAGAATTGTCTTTTGAGGAATTAGAACTACAATGTTCTGGTGCGAGTGAAGTCACTTTAGAAATTGACGTAAAAGATTTAGAATTGGATCTTTCAGGAGCCAGTAATCTTGATCTTTCGGGAACAATCGCCAATGCAGAAATAGATGCTAGTGGAGCAAGCAATTTGAATGGGTCTAATTTGGAAATTGATGAAGCAGAAGTGGATGTAAGTGGTGCGAGTAATGTGGAGATCCATGTGACACACTCTATTGATGCCAATGCTTCTGGCAGTAGTTCCGTTATTTATTCTGGCGATCCGAGTCAAGTAAAAGTCAAAGAGTCAGCAGCGAGTTCTATTTCTAACAGATAGTTTTTAGTGACAAGTGATAGTGACTTTTTTCCAATTTTCTTTTTTTTTGGAGAGAACGGTTATTACTCTTTCATCGCTACGGAAAGTCCTGCTATCCGCTCTTATAAATGCAGCCAACGTTTTTTGAAGCCAACGCATTGCATTTATACCGCTACTATCAGGTCTATACAAGCAAGGATCGTACCTCTATCAAAAACTTAAAATAACATATATATTCTTTGCAATAGCAATTTGTTTCATCGTAAATGCCAAAGGCAGTCCTAATGGACTGCCTTTTTTGTTTTCATCATTAAAACTTAATACTGCACTTCCACATGTCCCAACTTCGCTTTATTGAGTAACCAAGCATCGGCATCGGTCAATTGTACCACTCCGTCCAACGTTCCATCTAAAGGACTATAAACATTGATTTGGGCAGGGTTCATTTCCCAAGCATCTAAGTCTGTTACTTGGATCACTCCATCTTGGGTATAATCTCCGACCAACAACATCGCTTTACCATCTTCACTCAAGGCTTGTTGTTCACTCCCTGCGGCTTGTTCGACATTGAGACTAAAATCATAAAAAATGCTCTCACTAATTTCGATAGCTGCCTGACTGATGACATCTAAATGGCTCTGTTGTCGAATGACAAAGTGATAGTTTTCTTCTGCGACCAAATTCTCAAAAACCAAAGGCTGGTTATCAAAATTGACGATATTTCCATCTGTTTTCAATAAACCGACTTTAGATTCTACCCATTCTGTTGCGGATTCATTCGTTCCCAAATTTCCAGAACGAGCCTCCACCAAAACATAATCGACGACTTCAAAGTCTAAAGCATTTATATCTATTGAATCTAACTCATCATTGTAGTTATAAGGAGCTTGGGTAAAAGGATGAATATTGGGTAATAAATTGTCACTTTGTAAATCATTGTTCATTTGTCCCAAACTACTTTTATAGCCACCTTGTAAGTAACATTTAAGTGCGACTTGGACAGAGTTGAAAACATCAGGTTCTTCAAATTCAAAAGCACCTATATCGACTGTTCCACCTTGAATTCGACTTGCTCCTGTAATATCTAGGACAGACAATACATATTCGTTGTCTCCTTGATTGATGGCTGGTGAGCCTTCTTGTAAACTAAAACCACCATTGAAAGGATTATTAAAAAGAGCATCTGCTTCAAAGACATTATCTACTGACTCCAATGTAGAAATAAATATATCCGAAACAGCTTCATCAAATAAACAATTTCGGATAATAAAATCTTGATCCATATCATAGTTTATGGTAGAAATAGTATTATTGTTAGTCCCTTGATTATTTTGGAAGATGGTATTGTATATTCTAACTGTTTCTTCGCCAAAATTACCAAGCCGTACAATAGCTCCACCATTATCCCAAGCTTCATTTCCAAAAAAAGTACAATTATGTAAATCAAGTAGATTGCTAATATTTTCAAACAAAGCCCCTCCGTCTTTTCCATAATTGCGGTCAAATAGGCAATTATCATGGGTAGACCTAACTGCCCCATCATTGCAAATAGCTCCTCCTCTTTGGTCAGAAGTATTTTGGATAAAGCGACAATAAGTAGCATTGACTATTGCATTACCTAAAGATATATTACAAATAGCTCCTCCTTTGCATAAACCTGCACCCGTTACGGTATTTTGTATAAAATCGACCCGATTAAGACTCAAAACATAAGTGCGATCTACGCCTGTTGTTCCCCTTATCGCCCCTCCAAATTCTCTAGCACTATTATTTTTAAATATGGTATTTCGAATATTTACTCTTAGTGTCGGGGCTTCTTCACTGACCGAAAATACAAAACCGCCTCCTGTATTATTCGGAGAATTAACATTGTTAGCATTGCCATTTTGAATAATAAAACCGTCTATAGATAGGACTCCTGTTTTATTAGGTGCTCTTAAAACGTGATAGCTATTTTCTCCATTATTCAAAATATTGATGGTTGTAGGATCATTGGAAACGACTACTTCATCATCTCCGTTCAAATCTCCACTCAAAATGGTTAGATTAGTTGTCCAATCTCGTTGTCCAAATGAGCTTTCAGTGCCATCAAAACCACCATAAAGTGAAACTCCATTTTGGGGTTCAAAAAATTCTGTTCGATCACCTGTCGTACTTGGCAGATAGGTTCCACTAGCGACCCATATTTCTGTACCTGATGTGGCAGCAGTTAGAGCATCTTGCAATAAAGTAAAGGCATCTTCCCAAGAAGTTCCGTTATTGGCTCCTATGGCATTTTGCTTCACATAAATGATTTCTGATTTTATAATGTTAGAGAATCCTAACATTAGCAACAGGAAAGTTAAAAATTGGTACGTTTTCATGTAAATGGATTTTAGATTTAAAAAAATATTTCTAAGTAATGGTTAAATAATAAGTTCCTCATTTGTAACAAAGAGATTTTTTGAAATATGAGGCAAAAAACGTAGCGGTCCGACGTTTCGGCATAGCAGGGCTAAGACGAGGCTTTTTAACGAAATATATCGGAAAATATCGACGTTAAAATGCGGAAGTTGTTTTTTTATCATTACTAAACTGAAACTAAGCAGTTGTGTCTCTTCCCAAATAGCCTCGATAGTAGTGGTATTCGTATCGAAGCGTTGGCTACACAAAACCTAGCCATACGAATAAGAACGGATAGCGAGACTTGCTATTGCGATGAAAGACGAACTTTTCGCTCCAAAGCTAAATCACATTACCATAAACAATAATACAAATAAATTATTTCACTTTTAGTAATGGTTAAATAATAAATTCCTCATTTGTAACAAAGAGACTTTTTGAT
>JAHDBB010000189.1:2157-10349 GCA_020630635.1 Chitinophagales bacterium | reverse complement strand
GATAGTCGATAGTCGATAGTCGATAGTCGATAGTCGATAGTCGCTTACGAAAAAGTGACTCTTGGGGTTACAAATCTTTGGGGATATTGGGACGATGGGACGTTTTAAAAGGCATTCGGTGCTTTTCCTGATGTTTTTTTGATTAATAAATCATTAATCGTCCCCTCACACCACATTCGTCACAACTTCTGATACTAAGAAGTACTTTCCTTGACCAACTAGACCCGATAGTAGCGGCTATGGTGAAGAGGAGCTTGGCTTCTTACCACAAGTTGAAAAAACTTGCGGTAGGGCAGGGCTTCACCATAATAGCGGATAGCGGGGAGACTCTATACAACGAAGCAACTTGCCTTTCTCTCCTAAAAAAAAGTATCGTAAAAAATAAGTAAGTCCATTGGTCAAAAATCTCTTTGACTGGTGGGCTTTTTTTTGATTAAAATACCTACCTTTATCAACATAAAAAATCTTGTATATGAAATATAATTTTGGTCGTAAAAGAGTCTATATTCAACATTGGCTGGAAATGAAGCCTTATGATGAATCAAGTGATTATGATGAGTTTTATCTGGAGGTTTGTAATAAAATATTGCCTGTCCTGATGGAGGCTGTCATGTTTGAAAAATATAAAGAATTTACGAGAGCAGAATATCGAAATCTAGCGGTTGTTCTTGCTTCTTATTTTGAAGATTTTATTAGTGAAATTGGTATTTGGAAGGTCTTTGTAGAAAAGAATCAGTCCTTATTTGGTTATTATATTCCTTTCTATGAAATGGAGTCTTATGATATAGAATATATCAATGAACAAGATATTCGTTTTATTATTTGGCGATACATTGATCAACTGACCGATCAAATGTTGATACCCAATTATCCAGCGTTGAAAGACTTATCGCATAAAATCTTCAATATATTGGAAGGTTTTATTGATGATGCTCCTGCTACGGATTTTTATAAAAAGTTTTTTACCATTCCTGATGATATTGATTTTTATCAGGTCAAAGCCAAACTACAGTGGCTGGCTTTTGGCTCTTATATATTAAAAGATGAATTTGGTAAAGAGTACAATAATCAATTAAGAGAGTTTGCACAGGAGAGTCCAGATCCTGTAAGGGCTATAAAATTTGGCTATTCGTTTGAAAATAACTTTTTATATTCTGCCGCTTCTTCTTATTCTTTTTTGAAAGTTGCAGATTGGCTTGCTGCTTTAGCTAAGGCAAGTCCTAAAGTAATAGAAGGGATCAAAAATGTCTGTCAATATGTTCCTCAAGCTAATTACTACGAATATCAAGGACACAATGAAGAACATTTTTTGTTTGAACATGTACAAACAGGTAAACCGATAAAAGTGAGTACCAAATCGTATGCCAATTTGGACAACATTCTGATAGGCGCACATTGCTCTTTTGCTTTGGTCAAATGGCTGGACGATTGGTGGGGAACAGGTTCATTTTTAGGTAGCGAAGGACCATTGCCTCCTCAAGAATTGAAAGAGGAAAAAAGTAGAATGCACGTCTCTTTTTACCTTAATTCAAAGGAAAACCAAGAAAAGATTTGGGAGATCACTCAAGAAGGACACGATAATTTTATAGAATATTTTGGTGCACCTTTCCATATTGTCAATAATGAAAGAGAATTAAATAAGGCGATAAATGAATTAATGACTTTTCAATATAAAAAACGAAAGGAGATGGGAAAAGAGGTTCCTTCAGAAGAACCACCTGAAATGAATTTAGCATTGGATAGATTTCATGGGCAAAAAATAGCAATGATCTCGGATCGTAAATCGGGATTGGCATTTACGCCTGAGACTGCAAAGGCAGTAGAGTTGCTTGAAAAGAAGACTTTGACGGTACAAGAAAATGAAGAACTTTTTGCAGGTTTGCTAGCAACCCAGGAACATATTACGCAGTACTTATTTGATAAATATCCAACCGATCATATCAAATTTCCTGTTTCAGGATCAGATTTTTATGTCGCAAAGTATATTCCATTTTTACATCGTTATCAGGAATGTGATACTTTTAAGGATTATCCTCAAATGACCTTGGTGGAAGATGGTAAACCTATTGCTTAAATATTTAACGTTCCTTTGATTTTTTGGGCAAGAATTTTTGATAATCTAATGGCACTTTCTTTGGTTAAATGACTTCCATCATAGCTTTCAAAATCGGTCTGAGATACTTTCATCCAATGACCACCTGCTTTTTGGAATTGAGTAATAAATGAATTTTCATCGAATCCACTCAACTTATTTTCCATTTCATACATGGCTAAAGTGGTGGGAGGACGAAAGGCAAAAACTTGAATGCCTTGCTTAGACCAATGTTGTACTTGTTGTAATAAGTCTTGAATCATCTCTTCGCTACAAAGATTGTCTTTAAACGCTCCATCATATCCCTTCAAGGCTTCTTGCGGATTGGCAGGCGTTTTATTGGAGGCAATCCAACCATTTTTGCGATATTCTTGATGATAAATGGACTTTCCTTTGTCTTTGCCCAATACTTTTTCGATAAGGGAAGATAAACGGAAGGGTTCTGTCCATTCATTGAGTTGATAAAAATAACGGTAGGAGAAAAGAGCTGTATGTGCTTGTGCTTTTTGTTCTCGAAAGTGATTATCTGTGGCTGCGTGGTGTGTAAGGGCGTGTGGTGTGACTCCTAATACAATGACAGGATTGGATGCTTGATGGTAAATGCGTTGAGTAATTTCTGATAAAATGCGTTTACTCAAACTTCCAGAAGAATATCCGAAATTGAATACAGAGAAATCGGGTAAAAGGTTTTCGATAATTTCGGGGGCAACGCCTCTATAAATGCGAGAGTCTCCCCCAATTACCATATCAAATTTTTCGGAAGTATGTGTTTTTTCCAACCAAAATCTTTTCTTTTCACTCACGTCTTCATTAATAGGAGGACGCAATCCACTCACCAAACCTAAAAGTAAGAGAGTTAATGGAATGAGTAGAATAAAACGGTTGGAAGGTTGCATTATTTAATTTAGATCGGAACTTTGACCAAGTATTTTTTACCTGAACTACGAGCTGATAATTTAGGATGACGAAGCCAAGGGTTTAACAATTTGACTTCCTTGTAAGTTGTTCCATATTTTTGGGCAAAAGTCGCAATGTTGGGAATGCTTTTAACTTCAACTTCGGTGGTAGCAATCGGTTGATACATCGTGTTGGAATCCAAATAAAAGCCATATTTTTCAGGATTTTGATGAATTGCTTTGATGGCCAAAATGCGGAAAACATAGCGTGATGTTTCTGTTGTTAGATATAAGTCATAATAGTTTTCTACTTTTTGACGTTCCAACTGACGACGAATACCTGTTCTTCCCGCATTATAAGCTGCGGCTGCTAAGGTCCAACTTCCCAATGATTTTTTTTCTGCCAATAAGTACTTGGCCGCCGCATGAGTGGACTTTTCGATGTGATAACGCTCATCGACTTCTTCAGCAACTTCCAATCCAAAAGTCTTGGCTGCCGCTTTCATAAATTGCCAAGGACCTTTGGCTCCTGCATATGAAACAGCGCTCATTTCTAATCCACTTTCTGCCAAAGCCAAATATTTAAAATCGTCTGGCACGCCATGTTCTGCTAAGATGGGTTCAATAATGGGAAAGTAACGATTGGCTTGTTTGAGCATCCGAATGGTGCTAGAATGCCAATAGGTATTAACTAATAGCTCTCGGTCTAAACGTTCTCGAATGTCGTATTGATGCAAAGGGGCTTCTTCGCCACCCAATGTAATATAATCGGGCGTTGGCAAAGGTTTGATGACCTGTTCAAAGGTCTTGGCATTCATATACACCTCTTTCGGCTCGGTTTCTTCTGTCTGTTCGGTATTAGTATCCGTATTAGTTGTAGTTGTTACTGTTGTCGAATCCATATTGGTACTGACCAAAACTCCTACGAGTCCTAAAGTGATTAGCGTTGTCAGTATAATTAAAACATTACTTTTCATTGGATCGTTAGTTTTTATATTTTTTGACGAGAAAGGTATCTGTTAGATAATTAGTTTTTAAATGATTAGGAGAGACTAGCTTTTCTTTCATCGTGACGGGTCTCCCCGCTATCCGTTCTTATGAAAGCAGCTCTGCCACACCCACGCCAACACATTTGCATTCATACCACTACTATCGGGTCTATACAAGCAAGGATAGACCTTCTATGTTCTTGTTTTTTCCTTTTGTTTTCTGATTTTATAGATAGGGACCGTCGAACAAGCTTCTCCATACATCAAGCTCAATACAACGGGCTTGAGCAATCGACTGACTTCCAAATATGCACTCGCTGGAATCGGCTTTTCGCCACAACCTTTCAATATCACCTTTTTTTCTTTTAAGCCTTCGACATCTAAATGTTGATGAATATTTTGATGAGTCAATAAACGTAAGATTTCGTTTTTATCTCCGAACCCAACAAATGAAGCATGAGATTCTGCATAAGTCGCTATCAACATATACGCCCACATGGGAATGATGGCATCAGAAGAACAAAATACAGCAAGGTTTTTTCCTTCATACTGTGTCCAATCTTGTTCTTTCATTGCCTTTCTAAAATCTTTTTCTTTAAGTAAAAGTTCTCGAAATAAAAAAGGCTTGATGTCCAATGCTACTATTGGGTCTTTGGGTAAAAAGTCCTCTAGGTTAAGAGTAATCAAACCACTTTGAGCGACTTTGTTGACGATGGGTTGTTGTATGTCCATTATGAATTTTGACTAAGATATTAACTTTTATGGATTTGTCCACTTTTTAGCAATCATATTTTTTGCATTAATATGACGAATTGATAATCAAAAAGTTACGATTCTTAACATTTTTTACACTACATAAGTGAATTTAATCAGTCTCTTATTCTAAGAAACGAAAAAAGTGATCTTTTAGATTCAAAAACATTAAAAATAAATATCTTTTGATAGATCGCTAAAATAAGAAATATTGAGGATTTTTTCAAGTAGAAAAACGGTGAGTAAGAAAATAATGTAAAGACTTTTAGAATTGACAAGGCTGGAACTAAAGGTTCATTCTATAACCAACTAGACCCGATAGAAGTGGTATTCCCAATCGTAGAGCAAATTCGTGAATTTGCTCTACGATTGGGAATGAGAACGGATAGCGGGGAGACCTGTCACGACAGAGCATCTCCCCGTTCTCTCCTAAAAAATAAAACTTAGATCAAAAAGAGTTTATAGTTATTTGTTGCTAAACTGTGTTATTCTTTCTAACAGTTCTGGAAGGGTTTGTGTTTTGTTGAGATAATCCAAAGAAAGGGAAAGTAAAAAAGTCGGTAGTTGAGCATCTTTGCGGATTCGATGGGTAATCCAACCACTTTTCTGGGGCAAAAAATGATGGTGTTCAACTAAGTGGGCATTCAATAGGGATTGTTTGAGGGTCGGATGAAAACGAATGTCTAAAAATCCATTGCCATGAATATGCCCAATCTCTTTGTCTTGCCATTGAAACTCTAAACCGCCATAAATGTGCGAAGTGGAGGTAACACCTTCCATATTTTTGATGTTTTGAGCAGTCTTTTTCATGGATTTAAACACACGAGGGCGAAATAGAAAGGTAAACGCTTTTAGTTGTGTATCCAAAATAGCAGTCAAAAACGAAAAAGGTTTGAGAAAGCCCAAATTGTGGGCTAAAAAACTCAATAAATTGAAACTCTTGGACGATTCCATATTATGAGATTTGAGAAATGAATCAATTATAAGTTGCTTCTAAGGCTTGTTGGATTTTGGCACGTTTTCGCATTTTGTATAAAACGTATAAATTAAAAAAGTGCATCGCTCCCAAAACCAATACAATGACTCCAACTTTATAGCTCAAAACCTCTATCATTCGCTGAACATTCAAAATGTGTTGGCTTTCTCGCAAAGTCAACAAGATGTATCCACTATTTATCAAGTAAAATCCAACCAATAAAAGTTTGTTGATCGAATCGGCTAATTCATTATCACCAGTAAAAATATCGGTCAAAAATTTGCGTCCATTGGTGAATAAGACGTTGGCAACCCATACGGTTAAAACTAAACTGATAATGATGTAAATCAAATAGGTGATGACTACCAAATTCATAAGTAAGGATTTTGAAATGAAGAAAAAAAGAAGGAACCAATTAAGTTTGTACCACATCGTTTCTCTTAATCAGCTCCTTCAGTATCAATCTGTTTTTGATGATACAAATCTAAAACAAAAATTCAAAACTTTCAATAAATATTGAAAGTTTTGAACAAAAAAGATTAAAAGCCTTTTTATTTTATGAAATTTTCTATCTAAGCAACCGTAATTTTTGGTAATTTTGAGTTTTCATTCCAACACCATTGAATTAATTTTATGAAACACGAAGAATTTAACTGGACAGGAACAGATAACATGAACGTATTTGCTCGTCATTGGCAACCTTATACCGATGTAACAGGTATTATTTGTCTTGTACATGGGATGGGTGAACATTCTGGACGTTATCATCATTTTGCCGATTTTTTTGCCAAACATGGTTATGCTGTTTTAGCATTTGACCACAGAGGACATGGCAATTCAGAAGGTGAAAAAGGACATGTGGATTCCTATGATACCTTATTGGATCAAGTCGATCACCTTTTGGAAGAAGCTGAAAAACGACATGGTGATTTACCTACTTTTATTTATGGACATAGTATGGGTGGCAATGTGGTCATCAACCATGCCATTCGTCGAAAGCCTTTGGTTAATGGAGTCATTTCCACAGGTCCTTGGCTGCGTTTGGGTTTTGAACCACCTAAGGCTAAAATGATGTTGGGAAAATTTGTGAAAAGAATCTATCCTAAATTTACGGAAGATAGCAACTTGGATGCCAAACAACTTTCTCATGACGAAGCAGTGGTTCAAGCCTATATTGATGATCCATTGGTACATGGAAAAATCTCAACGGGTTTCTTCTTTGGGGTCAATGAAGCAGGTGAATGGGCGATTCAACATGGTCATCGTTTAGGTATCCCGATGCTATTGATGCATGGTGGTGAGGATAAAATCACTTCTCCTGAAGCAAGCAAGGAGTTTGCCCAACAATCGGAGCATAAGATTACCTTAAAAATCTGGAAAAAACTGTATCACGAAATCCACAATGAGCCAGAACAAGAAAAGGTGTTCAATTATACGTTGGAATGGATGAAAAACCTGCAATAAATGCCTTTTGGAATTGCCATACATGGAGGAGCTGGAACCATTTTGCGTGAAAAGCTAACCAGTGAAAAGGAAAAAGCCATTCGTTCTGCTTTGGAATTTGCCATTCAAACAGGTACAAAGTGTTTACAAGATGGTGAAACAGCATTGAAGGCAGTTGAGTTAGCTATTCGCACAATGGAAGATAACCCTTTATTTAATGCAGGTAAAGGATCGGTTTTTACGCATCAAGGTATTATTGAAATGGATGCTGCGATTATGTGTGGTCAAACTCTAAATGCTGGCTCTGTTGCAGGCGTTCGAGGTGTTAAAAATCCCATCACTTTGGCAAAAACGGTTTTGGAAAAATCGGATTTTATTATGTTAAGTGGGAAAGGTGCTGCCGACTTTGCCAAACAACATCAATTAGATATAGAACCCTTAGAATATTTTTTTACAGAAGATCGTCTCCAACAATTAAAGAAGGCTTTGAAAAAACAGAAAGTCCAGCTAGATCATTCTGACCAAGAAGATAAATATGGAACAGTCGGAGCTGTTGCTTTAGATCAACATGGCAATTTGGCTGCTGCGACTTCGACTGGTGGAATGACGAATAAACGTTATGGACGGATTGGAGATAGCCCGCTTATCGGTATTGGAACTTATGCCAATAATGAAACTTGTGCCATTTCGTGTACAGGACATGGCGAATATTTTATGCGTTCAGTCGTAGCTTATGATATTGCTTGTTTGATGGAATATAAAGGTTGGAGCCTTCAACAAGCGAGTGAGCATGTTATTTTTGAAAAATTGCCTAAAATCGGTGGAAGTGGTGGCGTTATTGCGATAGATACACAAGGTAATATTGCCCTTCCGTTTAGTTCTAAAGGAATGTATCGTGCTTCTCAAATTAATGGAGAGGATATCCATGTTGCTATTTTCAAGGACGATGAATAACCATCAAAATGGCACATTTTAGTCCATAGTCCGCAGTCGATTGTCAATAGTTCGGTTCAGTTTGGACATGTTTTATTTTATCTCGTAAT
>JAHDBB010000189.1:0-2057 GCA_020630635.1 Chitinophagales bacterium | reverse complement strand
AGTCGATTGTCAATAGTTCGGTTCAGTTTGGACATGTTTTATTTTATCTCGTAATATTCTTTGGTAGTTTTTGCAATGCTATTTTAAACGATCAATCTTTTGATAGCAAGGGAATAAATTCCCTCGCTCAGTAGGTTTTAAAATAAGGTAAAAAACGAAACAAGCCACTTGTCACCAGATACTCACCACTTACAATTCAAACTTCTTCATTTGTCGTCTATCGTGTCGATAAAGATCGGGTCTAAAATTGAGTTGTCCTTCTTTATCAACAAAGGCTGTCAAATAGTATAGATAGACAGGAACGGGTTTGGTCAAATGCGCCCAACGTTGTTTGGTTCCTGCCATAGCATTTTTAATACGTCCCGTAGACCAAGATGATTGGTCATCCAGTAAAAACTTCGCTAAGTTCACAGGTTCAGCGACTCTGACACAACCTGCACTTTCTGCTCTTACCCGATTTTGAAAATACTCTTTGGCTGGTGTGTCATGTAAATAAATCGAATACTTGTTGGGAAACATAAACTTAACATCTCCTAAGCTATTCTGTTCAGTAGGTTGTTGTTTAAAGGTATAATTTCGCCAATCTTTTCGGGCGGCTTTCCAATCGACAGAATAGGGGTCTTCTATCAACTTTCCTTTGTAATAACTCAATACATCGCCCACATACAAAACACCTGGATTCACATCTAACCATTTGATGATGTCATCTCGGCTGATACTTTGTGGGATATTCCAAATGGGACTAAAGACGATGTGGGTAATGGGTTGGGTAAAAATCTCGGTGCGTGAGCTGGTTTCTCCAACAACTGCTCGCATGTCCAAAACTTGTTTATCATCTTCCACTACTTTTATCATAAACTCTGGAATATTGACAAATACATAGCGTTCTCCCAAATCATCGGGTAACCATCGGTATCGTTCCAAGTTTAATTCTAATAATTTGAGCGTTTCATCAATAGGCGTATTCAAATATTTTAAGGTCGTATTATTGACGCTACCAGAAGCAGAGATGCCATATCTTTTTTGGAAGTTTTTGACCGCATCTTTTAATTTTTTATCATATTTGATGCTTACACCTTTTTCGACTTTATCGGGATAATCGCCTGTCAAGTATAAATAATGGGCTAATTTTCCAGCGGCTTTGTTGGTTTTATTATAGGCTAAACCTGATGTCGTAATTTTGGGGAATCCGCCGTCTTTTTTGATTTTTTTGTATTTATTAAATGCTTTGACCATTCCATCGTATCCAATAAACTTGGGCGTGATTTGTTGGATGACATCTTTGACCTCATTTTTTGCCAATGCCGAAATCAATACTTGGCTCAAGTTGCTTTTGCTTTTCGGAATGTCCCATTTGTGTTTCAATTGTCCATTGGATAAGTCGGAGATAAAGGCTAAAGCAGAAGCTGTTAAACTTAAATCCAAATCTATTTTATTCAACAACACTTGTTCTTCTTTGAATTTCTGTTGTTGATAGATTTGGTTAAACAATGTATCCATGACATCCACTTTATAATTGACAGGATTTAAGCCTTGTTCCTCTGCATTTCTAAGGGTTGCCAAGAGTGTTTGAATATTGTCGGAATAGGCATTATTTTTTTCATTTTGCCACAATAAGTTATAACCATTGGCAGCATATGTATCTAAGGTTTCTTCTCTAATGTGTTCGGCTTGCTTGTTATTGACTTTCATCAAAAAGCTAAAGGAGTGGATTTTGTTGGAAATCATATCGCATACATAATTCGGATTTTTCTTTTCCTGTTTTTGCAATATATTTCCACCTTCACCGCCGCCTCCCAACTTTGGTAAGTAATCACAAGCATGGAGTCCAATCAATAAGAATATATATAGTAATAGTTGTCTTTTCATTTGACCATATTTTACATAGTTGCTATTCAGTTTGTGTTTTTTTCTTCATATAACCTAGAAGCGGTATTTTTTGAGTTTTTACGATTGAGAAAATTCGTGAATTTTCTTTACCTGCATGTTATTTACAGGTCATTTTTTTTCTTTTTGGAGCGAAGGGTTGGGTACTTCGTCGCATTGAAAAGTCCCGC
>JAHDBB010000188.1:8247-10351 GCA_020630635.1 Chitinophagales bacterium | reverse complement strand
TCTCAACTTCACACAAACTGAATCGCATTCATATATCGGTGCAAAAAGTCAAGAACAGAATCAAAAGCCACCCGTCACCAAAATACCTCCATTTTGAACCCCTCAAAAAAAATCCTACCTTTGCAGTGATAAACAAGCCAAACCAATGATAAAAAATCAGCGTGTATGTGTCGTCATGCCCGCCTACAATGCGGCTCAAACCCTCGAAAAAACTTACAAAGAAATCCCTTTTGACATTGTAGATGAAGTCATATTGGTAGATGATGCCAGTAGTGACAACACCACCGAACTAGCTCATCGTTTAGGCATTCGCCATGTCATCCGCCATGAAAAAAATAAAGGCTATGGAGGGAATCAAAAAACCTGTTATAAAAAAGCATTAGATCTCAATGCTGATATTGTCATCATGTTACATCCTGACTACCAATATACGCCTCAACTCATTCCAGCGATTGCCCACCTTATTGCAAGTGGCTTATATCCCGTTGTGTTAGCCTCTCGTATCTTAGGGAAAGGCGCACTCAAGGGCGGAATGCCCTACTACAAATACATCGCCAACCGCTTCCTTACCTTCGTCCAAAACCTCTTAATCGGACAAAAATTATCAGAGTATCATACAGGCTATCGAGCCTTTTCCAGAGAAGTCCTCGAAAACATCAACTTAGAAGCCAATTCTGACGATTTTGTATTCGATAATCAGATGTTATCCCAGATATTTTTCAAAGACTACGAAATTGGTGAAGTAACTTGCCCCACCAAATATTTCCCCGAAGCCTCATCCATCAACTTTCAACGAAGCGTCAAATATGGCTTAGGAGTCTTACAAGTCTCTTTCACCCACTTTTTCGCCAAATTAGGAATCATTAACCCCAAAATCTATCAATAAAAATATATTATAAACTAAGAGTCACTTGTCACAAGTCACCCGTCACCAAAAAATAAAAATGCAAAAAGTCAACGATCTCATTCCCCAACTAGGATTCGGAACCTTTCAAATCACCGACAATTGTAGCGATCTGGTAACCTTTGCCATCGAAAAAGGCTATCGTCATATTGATACAGCACAGTTTTATAAAAACGAAAAAGAAGTCGGTCAAGGTATCAAAAATGCCAGCATCTCCAGAGACGAGATATTTTTGACTACAAAGGTTTGGCCCGATAATTTGAGTAAAGCCGCTTTTTTACCCTCTGTCGAAGAAAGCCTCCAAAAACTGGATGCAGATTATATTGACTTACTTTTGATTCATTGGCCCAGTTCTAAGGTTGACCTCAAAGAGAGCTTGACAGAACTGATGAAGGCACAAGAAAAAGGCTATGCCAAACACATCGGTGTCAGCAACTTTAATACCCAACTACTTCAACAGGTTTTAGATTTTGGCGCACCCATCATCAACAATCAAGTCGAGTATCATCCTTTTTTAGACCAAGATAAATTGATACAATTTCATCAAGAAAAAAATCTATCCTTGACCTCTTATTGTCCATTGGCACGAGGGAAAATTGTTGAAAATGAGATAGTGAAAGTTATCGCTGAAAAACATAGGAAAACAGGTGGGCAAGTATGTTTGCGTTGGCACATCCAACAGGAAGGAGTCATTCCTATTCCTAAAAGCTCTACGCCTTCTCGTATTGAAGAAAATATTGCTGTCTTTGACTTTGAATTGAGTGAAGAAGAAATGCAGCAAATTAGTGCTTTGAAAAAAGCGGATGGTCGATTGATAAGTCCTGCTGGTATTGATTGGGATTGATGCCAAAAACTGTGACAAGAAACCAACCGCAATTTGACAACTCTTATCACAAAAAGAACCAAAGTTGTCAAATTTTCCGAACCACAAATGTTGTGTCTATAACGATCTAGCCCCGATAGAAGTGGTATTGCTGCGAAGCTTGGCTAAACCAGTCAGGTTTTGAAAACCTGACTGGTTTGGCTAGGCAAGAGTAGCAATAAGAACGGATAGCGGGCCTTTCCGTTACGACAACGCACCCAACCTTTCGCTCCAAAAAGAAAAAACGCTTTACTTCCTTCTTTAGGAGGAAGTCAGGAAAGAACCGAAAAAAATGCTTTACTTCCTTCTTTAGGAGGAAGTCAGGAAAGAACCGAAAA
>JAHDBB010000188.1:0-8147 GCA_020630635.1 Chitinophagales bacterium | reverse complement strand
TACCTCATTCTTTAGGATGAGGAGAAAACCGAGCAGAAATAAAAAAGGAACATCCAAAAACACAGAGCTTTTGAATATTCCTTTAACTGATTAAAAATATCGTATTTTTATTTCGCTTCCTCTTGCTTAGGAGAAGAAAGAGAAGCCGCAATATACGCCCGATTGAGTCGTGCGATGTGTGTCACCGAAATACCTTTGGGACAAACTGCCTCACAAGAAGTAGTATTGGTACAACCTCCAAAGCCTTCTTTATCCATCTGTGTCATCATACTCGCTACACGCTTTTGATGCTCTGGGCGACCTTGTGGCAACAACGATAAGTGAGATACTTTTGCCGAGACGAAAAGCATCGCAGAGGCATTTTTACAGACCGCTACGCAAGCTCCACAGCCAATACAAGCCGCCGCATCCATTGCTTCATCGGAGACAGTCTTCTCAATTGGAATGGAGTTACCATCTACTGCATTTCCTGTATTCGCTGAAATATAACCACCTGCTTGAATGATGCGGTCAAAAGCGGAGCGATCAACCACCAAATCTTTGATAACAGGAAAGGCTTGCGCTCGCCAAGGCTCAATCGTAACCGTATCGCCATCTTTGAAAGCCCGCATATGCAATTGGCAAGTCGTTGTGCGTTGCCAAGGACCATGAGGTTGTCCATCAATATATAAACTGCACATTCCACAAATACCTTCTCGGCAATCATGGTCAAATGCAACAGGTTCATCTCCTTTGTCGATGAGCTGTTGATTCAGCACATCCAACATTTCCAAAAACGACATATCAGCATCTACGTGATCCACTACATAATCAACCATCTTACCAGCCGTAGAGCCATTTTTTTGTCGCCAAACTTTTAGATTTAATTTCATGAGATTAAAATTTATTAGTCAGTAAGTGAACAGAGTATATCGTCGTGCTAAAAGCTCGTCCCTTTCGTCCCTATGAAACGTCCCCTTACGTACTTTACTATTATTTATAACTTCTCGTTTTCAACTCAATATCGTTGAACTCCAAATGCTCTTTATGGAGATTGGGGACATTTTCATCTCCTGTATATTCCCAAGCCGCTACATACGTATAGTCGGGATCAATACGGAGAGCTTCGCCTTCTGGAGTCTTAAATTCTTCTCGGAAGTGACCACCACAAGATTCATTTCTATCTAAAGCATCTCGACACATCAATTCACCCAATTCTAAGAAGTCAGCGACTCGTCCCGCTTTTTCCAATTCAGGATTGAACTCATTTAGTTCACCAGGAATACGGACATCTCGCCAAAACTCTTCTCGCAAAGCCTGTATTTCATCAATGGCTTTTTCCAAACCAGGTGCATTACGAGCCATTCCACAATTTTCCCACATAATTTTCCCTAGACGTTTGTGGAAAGAATCAACACTATGGGTTCCTTTGATACTCATCAATTTATTCAAACGATCTTGTACCTTTTTTTCTGCCTTAGCAAATGCCTCGTGATCCGTCGAAATCGGAGGAACTGAAATTTGAGTAGAAAGATAGGCTCCAATGGTGTAAGGAATCACAAAGTAACCATCTGCCAAACCTTGCATCAATGCCGATGCTCCTAAACGGTTGGCTCCGTGATCTGAGAAGTTGGCTTCTCCCAATGCATAGAGTCCTGGAACGGTTGTCCCTAAGTTATAATCGACCCAAAGACCGCCCATTGTGTAGTGAACGGCTGGATAAATACGCATAGGACGTTCATAAGGATTTTCGTCGGTGATACGCTCATACATCTCAAACAAGTTACCATATCTTTCACTAATGACTTGTTTGCCCAGACGATTGATGGCATCTTTGAAATCCAAATAAACCGCTACTCTCGTTTTACCAACCCCTTTTCCTTCATCTACCATTCTTTTAGCAGCACGAGAAGCCACATCACGAGGTACTAGGTTTCCAAAAGCAGGATAGATTCTTTCTAAGTAGTAATCTCTATCGCTATCAGGAATTTTGGTAGGATCTTTTTGACAATCTGCCTCATTTTTAGGAACCCAAACCCGTCCATCATTTCTCAAACTCTCACTCATCAAGGTCAATTTGGATTGATGATCGCCCGATACAGGAATACAAGTTGGGTGAATTTGAGTGTAACAAGGATTGCCAAAAAATGCGCCTTGCTTATACGCCTTCCAAGCAGCCGTTACATTGGAACCCATTGCATTGGTCGAAAGGAAAAAGACATTACCATATCCACCGCTTGCCAGTAAAACCGCATGTCCAAAATGTCTTTCTAATTTACCCGTTATCAAGTTTCGAGCGATGATGCCACGAGCCTTTCCATCAATTTTCACGATGTCCAGCATTTCGTGACGATTGTACATTTGTACAGAGCCTTTTGCAATCTGACGACTCAAAGCACTATAAGCTCCCAACAACAACTGCTGTCCTGTTTGACCTCTTGCATAGAAGGTACGAGATACTTGTACCCCACCAAAAGAACGGTTAGCCAACAAGCCTCCGTAATCCCTTGCAAATGGAACTCCTTGTGCGACACATTGGTCAATGATATTGGCACTTACTTCTGCCAAACGATGCACATTGGCTTCCCTTGAACGATAATCTCCACCTTTGACCGTATCATAAAAGAGGCGATAAACACTATCCCCATCATTTTGATAGTTCTTAGCAGCATTGATACCACCTTGAGCAGCGATACTATGCGCTCTACGAGGCGAATCTTGGAAACAGAATGTCTTTACATTATATCCCAACTCTGCCAAGGTTGCGGCTGCCGAAGCACCAGCGAGTCCTGTCCCAATAACGATAATATCCAATTTTCGCTTATTATTGGGAGCGACCAAAGCCACACTAGAACGGTACTTGGTCCATTTTGATTCCAACACACCAGGAGGCACTTTAGAATCCAATACTCCTGTCTTTTGATTAGGAGCAACTTCTGTTATTGTAGCCATAATATATTTATTTTTTTCATTTTTTTGAGGAGAGAACGTATATAGCTTCGTCGTGACGGGTCTCCCCGCTATCCGTTCTCATCACCAATCTACCCGAACCCTTTAGCCAACGCAGTTTGGTGATACCACTACTATCGGGTCTATATGGTTAAGGCAAGTACTTCTTAGTGCCAAAAAGTAGGGGCGAAAGTGACGATGTAGCGTAAAGGGACGAAGTATTTTTTAATCGAATCAACATGTTTTAAGTTGAAAATAAAACGTCCCATCGTCCCAAAACCAAGTATAGAACCGAAAACGTCCCATCGTCCCAAAACCAAGTATAGAACCGAAAACGTCCCATCGTCCCAAAACCAAGTATAGAACCAAAGTCACCAGTCACTAAAAAAACTATCCCATCGACTTAAACATCACAAATAGTGGTTGTATCGCAAATCCTCCAATAACAATAGCCGTAAAAACCCAGCCGACTGTATTGATGATAGGCGTATATTTGCTATGGGTCAAACCCAAAGTCCGAAAAGCACTTTGAAAACCATGTAAGAGGTGAAAACCCAATGCCACTAACGCAATTAAGTAAAGAATAACGATTAGGGGATTAGAGAAAGCTAAGGTGACCGCTTCATAAAGATTCGTATGAGCCACACCATTATAGTCCACCATGTTCAAGGTTCCCATCTTCATTCTAAACCAAAATTGTGAGAGGTGTCCGATAAGAAATAGCAAAATAACGGTCCCTAATACTGCCATATTTCTAGAAGCTAAGGAAGCTCCAGCAGGTTTAGTTACAGCATACTTGACAGGACGAGACTTGCGATTTTGCAGCGTTATCATCAATCCTTGAACAGTATGTAGCAAGATAAAAAAGTAGGTAACATAAGAGACGACTTTGATAGGAGGGAAGGAAGTCATAAATTTTGCATATTCATTAAAAGACCGTCCTCCATCATTTTTGAGCAAAGCCAAGTTCCCCGACATATGTACGATCAGAAAAGTACATAAAAATAGCCCTGTAAGACTCATTATGATCTTTTTGCCTGCCGAAGAAGTAAAAAAATTGATTATCCAACTCATATTCAATAATTAAAATGAATCGCTAAATTATTCAATAATGACCTTCTTTAAAAGCCCTTTTTAAAATCTTTTAACAATTCTCTTAAATAAAACGCATGATACCCTGCAAAGTTTGTAAAAAATCCATTTTTCTACATGAAATTCAATAATTTCAATTTTTAATGAAACTATTTTGAGGATATATTAAGCACTTTTTAAATGTTTTACTAGTTCTAACAGTCCATCAAAAGCTAAATCAAATAGGTCTTCTTCTATCTTTTCCCCTTTACCTCGAATCAAAACGGTCATCATCCCCAGTTTTCGCCCAAATTGTAAGTCGGTTTTTGAATCGCCCACCATTATAGACTTGGAAAAATCAATCGTTGGAAAATCCTGTTTTGCTTGAAATGCCATATCCGTATTGGGCTTTCGACAAGGACAACCGACCTCTTGATGATGTGGACAGTAGTAAACCTTATCTATTCGACCACCTTTTTGTGTGATGTCTTTTACAAAAGTCTGGTGGAGGCGAATCAACTCTTGTTCTGTCATCAAGCCTTTTTCCACACCTTGTTGATTGGTAACCACTACTAAGACTGGAAAAATTTGGGCTAATTTGAT
The DNA here is from genome assembly GCA_020630635.1 of Chitinophagales bacterium. GTDB lineage: Bacteria > Bacteroidota > Bacteroidia > Chitinophagales > UBA2359 > JAHDBB01. Next base: position 3,545 of record JAHDBB010000188.1, on the reverse strand, counting down.
GAGGGCTTCTTCTACTTTTGGTAAATAATGAAATTCCTCCCAATGTTGGACATATCCGCCTATTTTTCGGCGATTGATCACACCGTCTCGGTCCAAAAAAAGAGTTTTATCTTTGAAGGAAGTCATGAGAGTTTATTTTGGTGACTGGTGACTTGCGGTTTTGTTCTGGATTTTTGATACGAATATCCGAACGTGGTTCAGTTGCTATCAGTTGAGACTGCAACGATCTAGCCCCGATAGAAGTGGTATTCGTGTCGAAGCGTTGGCTTAGGAAAACATAGCCACACGAATGAGAACGGATAGCGGGACTTTCCAATACGACGGCGCACCCAATCTTTCGCTCCTAAAAGAAAAAATCATTGATTGGGTCGTAGCTATCGACTATGGACTGAAAAGCTATTGACTATTTATTATAAATCCCACTCCATGTCTTCAACATAAAAAAGATAAATCTCTTGTGGACCCATTCCTGCCTTGATCTTTTTCATACCGATAGATTGCGTATAAGCATGTCCAGAAACCAAGTTAAGCATAGAAGGAAATCCATCTGGATATTTTGTCTGTAAATTTTTGAAGGCTTGGCTCAAGGAAGTAACAACATGTTGAGAAGAGGCGATGACCAACCAAACAGGGGGAAGTATCGCCAAAGAACGCCCCGATTGAAGAGCAGAGGAATATAAAATGCTTCCCGTATCCATAATCAGCGACTCACAAGGAGTCAAACCTGCATGCGCCTTATCTAAGCGGTGTCCAATCTTACAATTTCTAAAGTCTTTTTGTTGTAAAAAACTCACTAGGGTTTTGTGCCAACAATAGACATACTTCCAACCCACCTTTTTAGCCACTTCTTTGAGCTTTTTGTGGAAATCCTCCGAGTTCTCACAGTAGATAAAACGTCCTTCATTATTGGTGAAATTGATGGCAAAGGTCTCTATATCAGGAGCGACCTCTTGATTTGTCATAGGAATGCTGTCCAGATTGGGATATGGAAGAGGAGTCTTTTGCTGGATTCCTTCTCGGATTCTTTGTAGGATGGTATTTCGGCTATTGTTGCCCATTGGCAATTGCAAAAATAAGCAAGTTTGGGATAAGTTGTTGATAAAAGTCATTTTTTCCTTTGATGTAAGTCATTGAATCTGCCTATTGAGTCCGACTATATTTGTGGTATTAGTTCACCAATCAATAGAAAATATGCAAGTTTACCAAAGAATCATGTTGGCCTTAGATAGAACCGATACCGACCTTTCGATTATACGTTATATGCAACTTCTTGCCAACTATTATCAGCCCGACTTGATAGAAGGTGTTTTTGTTGTTCCCACGATGGATAAATTCTATACAAATTTTATCGAAAAAAACAATACTGCATTTCAAGCGAAACAAAATTTGGATGAAGCCTTAAAGGGAGAATTGGAACGAAAAATCAAATTCTATTTTACGGAAGAAAAACCAAATGTATCCATCTCGCTTTTAGAAGGCAAACCCATTCGACAATTAATCAAAGAAGCAGAATTGAGAGATATTGATTTGTTGGTGGTCGGTAATAAAAAGCTGAGTGAGGGAAGTGGAATAACAGCTAAGGCAGTCAGTCGGCGATTTAAAGGTTCTGTTTTGTTTGTTCCAGAAAAACAGCATACCCAAATGCATCGAATGGTTGTACCCGTAGATTTTTCAGAAAATTCAGCCCGTGCATTGCAAGAAGCCCTCGCAATTTATGACCAACAAGTAGGCTCATCGGTTATTGCCTTACACATCATGGACTTATATCCTTTGATTCATTATCAAGCCAGCCGATTAGCCAGTCGATTTAAAGAATATGCTATTGGAGATGTTCAGGAATCTTGGAAGGACTTCTGTGAAAAGTATCAAATTGATAGAAAAAAGGTGAAGTTTGAAATTAGAGATCGAATGGATGGAAATACTGCCAAAGGTATTCAACAGTTTTCTGATGACATACAAGCCGATTTAATCTTAATGGGCAGTCATGGACATTCCATCTTAGAATTGACCTTGTGGGGAAGCAATACCGAAAAATTATTAGCTCTTGAAAAGGAAGTACCTATTTTGATAATCCGATAAAAATATCCACTATGAAACGTTTACTCGTACCAACTGATTTTTCTGAATGCGCTCTTTATGCTGCAAAAGTTGCTGTCTCTTTGGCTCGTAAGACGGGCGCACAGCTACATTTTTTTCACAAAGTATTTACCCATGAATATTACGACTATTTTTCCAAAGAAGAACAAAAAAAGTTTTTGAGTGAAGCACAGATAATGGAAAAAGTCCGAGTACAATATGATGGCTTTTTAGGACAACTTGATATTATAGGTTTAGATATTGTCAAGGAGTACAGTGATGGATTGACCGAAAGCCAGATTTTGAAATATAGTAATAAAAATGAAATAGACTTTATTGTGATGGGAACACCTGGAACCAGTGGTTTGGATGAATGGGCAATTGGTTCTACGACTCAAAAAATAGTGCGAAAGGCTACTTGTCCTGTCATTGCGGTGAAGTATGTTCCTGCTTCTTTTGAGTTCAAAAACATCGTCTTTCTCTCTAACTACGACATAGATGCTTTAGAGCCTTTCCAAAAGGTTTGTGATTTTGCCAAAGTGTTCGATAGCAAGATTCATTTATTGAATATTGATACACCAGCGTATTTTACAGAAGTGCCTTTTGTCATCAAAAAAAGTATGGATGGATTTCAAAAATTGTACAAAGGCGAAATCCAACAACATCGTATTGAGGCTTGGGGAGTCGAAGGAGGATTGAAGAAGTTTTTGAAACAGAATGAGGTGGATTTAGTCGTCATTCCTTCTCGCAAAAAAAGTGTTTTGAGGCATTTGTTTTTTAACAGTCTTGCCGAAGGAATTGTCAATCATTTAGACATTCCTGTAATGACCATTAAATTTTAAAAACAAAATAAAACAATCAATTATGCAAAAATTTATAGGAATATGGATGGATAGCGACCAAGCGGTTGCCATCACATTGGAAGATTTAAAAAAAGAATCATTAGAAGTGATTGAATCAGGCGTGGAGCATTATCATTTTCGTGGAGGCTCTCGAAGTCGTGGAGTACCTTATGGTCCACAAGAGACCGTTTCTGAAAAGACCATACAAGCTCGTAAAAAACAACAACTCAATCAATTTTTTGAACAAGTCATTGATAAGGTCAAAGATGCCGATAAGTTGTATGTATTTGGTCCTGCTGATACCAAGACTTTATTTGCCGACAAGATAAAAGCGACTTATCAAATGCAAGATAAAATTCTAAAGGTGGAGACTGCCGATACGATGACACAAAATCAGATGAAAGAAAGAGTACGGAATTTGTTCAAGCCGTATTGGTAATGGGTTTTTTTAGGATGGTCGCAAAAGTGCATATTGCAGGGAGTGACGGGAACACACATTTCATTTTTCATTTCATACCTTCATGATTGTATTTTTAGCAACAGCATTTTTGTGCCATCCTTTTTTATTTTTTTAGGAGCGAAGGGTTCAATGCTTCGTCGTAATGGAAAGTCCCGCTATCCGTTCTT
>JAHDBB010000187.1 GCA_020630635.1 Chitinophagales bacterium | reverse complement strand
TAAATAAATTACATATTAAATTTAATTGCATTGACGCTAATGCGCTACTATCGGGTCTAGTTGGTTAAGGACACTCCCTATAGTAAATGTACCGCATTCGTGTATTCGTGGCAAAAAAAATCACGAACTAAACCAAAAGTCACCAGTCACCAAACTACCCCATTTTACCCGTCTCAAAAAATTGATAAGTCGGATAACACTCTTGCGCCAAAGCCTTATGCAACTGATGCGCCAAAACCTCCTCATCTTTCCCCTCAAAAACACCTAACACCAATTCCATAATATTTTTAAATCGAAAATTATATCTAATGCTACTCCGTTCTGGAATCTCAAAATTTTCATCATATACTTTAGGTTGGCTCAAATTCAAATGAAACGCATCATCACAAACCTCTTTTATCAAAAGATCAAACATATCAGGCGGCATATCCTTACTAAACGGAACACATTCACTAGGTCCCCATTGAGCAGGAGTCATCATGCAAACCGCAGCCAACTCTACTGTCTCTGGACACCATTCCCAATGGCTAATAACTTCCCACATAATTTCAGCCTCTTCCCAACCACTAGAAGGATGATTGAGATCACACGCTCCTACAAATTCAGCAAAAGCTCCGATATGCATTTTATATTCCATCGCTTTATCTGCCAAATGCTGCATCGCTTCGACCACATCATCAGGGTTATCAAAATCACTTGGGTCTAAGTCTTCATCATCAGGAAATTGGGTAAGCAAATATTCATAAGTAGGAATTTTACCTTTGGCAAGACACTTTTTAAAACGCTCCTCTAAGTCACTTTCAAGTCCATACCACTCCAGAGTATCCATTTTTTTCTTCCTAAAAACTCTTTCAAAAAGTTCATCTAATTCGTATTTTTCATAGAAATCATCGGGAGGGTTTTCGGTTAGATATTGGTCTGAATTGGGCGTTTTTTCCAAAAGTAATTTTAGAAAAGCATCAAAAAAATCGGCTTTAGCTTCTTTGGGAAATGCACCAGCAATCCAATCAACAAATTCTGATTTAACCATACAAGTTGTCATAAACTCCATGACATTTTCATCCCATGTATACTTATTGATCTCATACAACATGGTGTCAAGGGTTTCCAATATAGGCTCTTCTATCTCTTCTGTAAAGTGGTATTTTTCATTTCCTAAAACATTTTGCGGATGAGCAATACACCACTTTCTAAACTGTTCAAATTCTTCTAAGTAGTTTTTATCAAAAACAGCTAAGGCAGTTATAGCAGAAAATCCAACAAGGCAATTATCTTGAAGAATCGGTGTTTGAATACTCTTAACATATTGATGAACCAAAGGATGAAGACTTGGATATTGTTGAACGATTTTGAGAAAAAACTCACCCGTCCACATGGTTTCATCATCTTCCTCCTTGTTATCTAAAATTTTAAATTCAAAAACTAAAGGAGCATAACTTTCAGGTTGAGCATTGATGGTATCTTTCACCAATTGTTGAAGCCCTTGAAGGGTAACTTTGACATGTTCAATATCATAAATATAGACAGAGACATTGGTAAAATGCTCACCTGTCTCATATGTAAAAGAATGGCTCATTTTTGAGAAATTTAGTGGTCGAAATAATGCTTCAAAGATAAGGAATCTCCTCCAATATTAGAGGTAAAAACGTAAAAAATATTACACCATCTAATGATTCTTTATAGGGATGGATGAGACGTTAAACTTTGTAAATCGACCCAACTTGTATTTGAAAGAGAACTGAAAACGTCCCATCGTCCCCAAAGCACGAAAAGAACCCAAAACGTCCCTTCGTCCCAAAATCAGGACTTCTTTTTGTATACTAAAACCCCATTTTTTTCGTTAACTTTGCATCTAAAAACAGGAGAAAAAGGTACGGTCCTTGCTTGTATAGACCCGATAGGAGTGGTATTCGTGTAGAAGTGTTGGCTTAGAAAAGCGTTGGCAACACGAATAAGAACGGATAGCGGGACTTTCCGTTGCGATGAAAGAGTAATAACCCTTCTCTCCAAAAAATAAAATTATAAATTAATACCATTCTATGAAGAGCATTCAGCTTATTGGATTATTAGCCGTTATTTTATTATTCGGTGCATGTAAAAACGATACCGAAGACCTTGATTTGGATTATGGATATGATTACTTTCCCATTGCTGTCAACCATTCTGTCACTTATCAAATTGACTCAACAGTCTATGATGAATTTGCAGATACCGTCTATACGATTAGTAGCCAAGTCAAAGAGGTCATGGTCGATACAACAACAGACTTAGAAGGTCGTCCACAAGTGCGTATTGAGCGATATGTCCGCCCCAATGAAAATACGTCTTGGGAAGATGTTATCCCTCGTGTTTGGTATGCGGTTCGGTCAGAATCAGAAGCCGAAAGAGTCGAGGAAAATTTACGATTCCTAAAGTTAAGTTTTCCTGTTGATGAAAACCGTACTTGGAATGGAAATACCTACATAGATACACAAATGGAAGATTGGGCTTATTTGAACGATTGGCAGTATCAATATCAAGATATCGGTGTCTCTCAGACGATAAATGGACAGAATTTTGACAATACAGTTACGGTTCTTCAAAATGATTATGCTAACTTGCAACAACGCATATATGGCAAAGAAGTCTATGCAAAGGGAGTAGGTTTAGTCTATAAAGAATTAATGAATTTGCAACTGAATGCTTCTGCTTTACCTCCTTTAGAAACAGACCCTTGGCCAGAGAGAGCAAACTGGGGCTACCACATTGTTTGGCAAATACTGGACTTTGAATAGGACGCGTCACCAGTCACCAGTCACCAGTCACCACAAATAACCTTATGAAGTATGAAAAAACAAACATTTATTTTATTATTGAGCCTTTTTTGGGGAATTCATCTACAAGCACAAAACAATCCACCAACTGTAACAGATTTACAAACAGCTTTTGACTACGATGAATCTGTTAACATAGATTTAAGTATGTTGGTTTCTGATCCAGACGGTGACACGATTACCTACAGTATTATCACACAACCAGTTGCAGGAAGCTTTGTAACTGTAGATTCTATCACAGGTATGGCAACGGTCTATCCAAGCATTGGATTTTCAGGATTTGATTCTTTTGAGTATAGAGCATGTGACGATGGAGAACCGTCTTTATGTGGTGAACAAAGTATAAATTTTGAAGTATTGATTGATTCCTTTACCTATAAGTATTGGATTTTATTAACTGACAAAAACGACTCTCCCTACTCTATCGAAGAACCAAGCGAGTTTTTATCTCCGAAATCTATTGAGCGTCGTAGCCTACAAGGTATTGCTATCACCGAACAAGATTTGCCTGTCAATCCCAATTATATCGAAAACATTTTAGCTATAAATGAAGATATTTCTTTCTTGCATATGTCCAAATGGTTCAATGCAGTAGCGGTTGAATTTACGGCTAGTGATAAACAAATTGTCGAAGATATTTTAGCCTTAGATTTTACCCAAGAAGCTGTTTTAATTAGCGCAGAAGCATTTGTCGCTGGAAAAACCCAAAGCCTCCACAATGAAAAAACAGAAAGTATAGAAGCTGAAATAGAACTGTTGGGAGATGAAGAGTTTTATGGCGCTTCCTTCAATCAAATTGATATGTTAGAAGGCGATGTATTACATCTCAATGGCTATACAGGAAGTGGTATTATTATTGGCGTATTAGATAGCGGTTTTCGAGGTATAGATACCCTAGATGCCTTCCAACATTTATTTAACAATGGACAATTTTTAGGCGGCAAAGATGTCGTCAATCTAGACGAAAGTGTCTTTGATTCTGGTTCACATGGTTCCCAAGTCTTATCTTCTATGGCCGCTTATTTGCCCAACGAATATGTCGGTGCAGCACCAGACGCTCAATATTTGCTGATGATTACAGAAGCTCCTGCCGAAAGACGCATCGAAGAAATCAACTGGATTGTGGGAGCAGAATTTGCCGATAGTGCAGGCGCAGATATTTTGACGACTTCATTAGGTTATTCAGATTTTGATGGTGTAGAACACGATTATACCTATGAAGATATGGATGGTGAAACAACCTTCATTTCAAGAGGTTCTGACATTGCAGCGTCCAAAGGAATGTTGATCGTGGCAAGTGCAGGAAATCAAGGAAACAAAGAATGGCAATACATTACGGCTCCTGCTGATGGCGACAATGTTTTGAGCGTAGGTTCTGTCAATTCAGAAGGCTCCTACAGTTCCTTTAGCTCTCATGGACCTTCTTCCGACCAACAAGTCAAACCAGAAGTCACCGCACAAGGTGAAGGAACGGCATTGATTCATACCAGTGGGAGTCAAGTCAGTTTGAGTGGTACGTCTTTTTCTGGTCCACTTATTGCAGGTTTAGCCGCTTGTTTGTGGCAAAGCAATCCCGAAAAATCGGCTTTAGAGATTCGTCAAGCCATCATAGAAAGTGCTTCTCAATATGCAACGCCTGACAGCTTATTAGGACATGGGATTCCCAATTTTGAAACGGCTTTTAACCTTATTAATACAGACATTCCCTTACGTCAAGAACCGATTCAACTTTTAGCTTATCCCAATCCGTTCTATCAAGATTTAGAAGTATTGGTTTTCACAGAAGAGGCGGGCGACTTAACCATCCAGTTGGTAGATGTCACAGGTCGTCTACTTTACGAACGCACCGAACAAGCACTCGCCCAGCGTTTACAAAGATTTCACCTCAACCCTTTAAACCAATTCCCCAAAGGTGTTTACTTCTTGCGTTTATCAATGGAGAATTTTGAAGAGGTTCTCAAAGTCTCCAAATTAGAAGAGTAAGAATAATAGTCCATAGTCGCAATGGTCAAAAGTTTTTTTAGTGACCAGTGATGTTGATGGTCTTATATGCGACGTGAACAGCTTTTGCTGGACATGACTGTCATATACTTGGCGGGCGGTAGTTGTTTATTCGACCCTCAAATTTTGTCTTTCAACTAGAAAATCAAAACACATCTCCGACAAGCTTTTTCCATTCACAGTTGCATTCCAAGCACCATGACCGTTATCCACCAAAGGGACAAGTTCTTTGTAAATTCCTAAAGAGTCATATAAATTTTCTAATTTGGTAGCTTCAGAAAATAGAACAGCCGGATCTAATGTGCCATGTGCAATAAATAATTCAGGATCATTACTATCATATCGACTCTCTCCAAATACCATTTCAAAAACCTCCAATTTTATATCACTTCCCCAGAAATCAATCATACTTTTCACAACATAAGTCTCATTTAGATTTGTAGTGGAAAGTGTAGGGTCGTCAGTAATAGAAATTTCGTTTTTAAAGTCTTCTTGATTTGAAATGCCTAAGGCTATAGTGGTAATTGCTCCTGCTGAAGCTCCGCCTACAGTAATAAAGTCTGTGTTTATCTTATAAGTACTCCTATTAGCTATAATCCAACGAAGGGCTGCTTTGGCATCTCTTTGGGCGGCATACATAGCAATGCTAGTCTTAGCATCTCCAGGAGTTGATGAGTTTTGAAGGGTGAAATCAATCCATTCTTGTGGAGCAATTCCTGTAAAAATTGTTCCTAGATCACCTGTCGTTCTATAATCTATAGAGACAAAAACCCAACCTCTTGAAGCATAATAATTCGCCATATCTACAATTTCAGGCTTAGTTTTGGTACCACCTTGAAACCCTCCACCATGAATGAACATATAAACAGGTTTATTAGTAGAATTATTTTGAGGGTAGTAAACATCTAATTTTAGAGGTATTGCAAAAGTGGACGTACTCATATCATTATGACTTAGTCCATCAGCATATGTTATGTCTTGATCCACCAAAACAGGGTAAGAGGATTCAGCCTTAACTAGTGGTATTTCATTGTTTAGTGTAGTGGCTTCCTCTTTATCACAAGCTGTAAATAATAAGGCTGTGAAAATAACTAGATAGGCGATTCTATTCATTCCAGATTTTTTAAATTTAATAAATTTTGACTCTCTTTTTTTATTTTGGTTTAATTACTGCTAACTTTTTTATGGGGACATTATTATTTATCTTGTGAAGATACAATGTTTTCAGTCAATAGTTCATTGCACGAATTTTAGCATATAATCTAAGATCTTATTAATTTCGAGGAATCCTAAAAATCCTATTCCATTTTTTGGCTAGGAGCGAATGGTTGAGTGCTTCGTCGTTACAGAAAGTCCCGCTATCCGTTCTCATTCGTGTTGCCTTGTTTTAGGCAGCCAACGCTCCTACACGAATACCACTACTATCGGGGCTAATAGGAACAGTCTCAACCGATAGTAACTAAAACACTCTTCAAATACACAATAAATCTAGTTCATTTTCCGTTAGATTTCTCGTATTTTATAACCCAAAAACCCAAACCTAATGAATTTCAAAAATGCTATAGGAGTACTCCTAGTACTTCTCCTTCTAACCTCTTGTCTTACCTCAACCAATGCCCAATCTACAAAGGAAACAGACCCTTTAAAAATCCTACTAAAAGACCTGACAGCCATACAACTCGATGAGTTAAGCGATGACTATCCCATACCCTTAAGCGGCGAAACACTAGATGGAAAAAAAGTCCCTTTTTACTTAGTCAACGGAGAACAAGTTCATCCTGAACAAATATTTAATTATGTCACCAACCAATCTTTCAAATTAATACCTTATATAGACAAACAAGATGTCCCTCAAGCATTTGTCTTTGCACCTCGTTCAGAAGAAGAGCTATTAAAAAGAAAAATGGATCAAAAAAAGGAAGACGAAGCTCATCCACTCTATAACACAGAAGCCTCTGATTTCAATGTAAAAGATATTGATGGCAACGACTATTCTTTAAAAGACCTCAAAGGCAAGATAGTTGTTCTCAACTTTTGGTTTACCACTTGTAATCCTTGCATTAAAGAAATGCCTCATCTCAACCAGCTAGTAGAAGACTATAAAAATAAAAATGTTGTCTTTTTAAGTTTTGCAGACGACGAATTATCCAAAATAAAGTCTTTTTTAGCAAAAAAACAGTTTGACTATAAAACCATCGTAGCCGATGAAGAGATACTCAAAGCATATCAAATCAAATCCTATCCCAACAATGTGGTCATTGACCAATCAGGAAAGATTGCTTTTATAGCAAGTGGCTATTCTACTTCTACTGTTGAAAGAATAGAGGATACACTAAAATCCCTCTTATAAACATTGCAAAAAGGTAACTAGTTTCAATCGGATGGCTCTTCATATAGAAGTAGTCATCCGACTTCCCCATCACTCATCACCAGTCACCCATTATGGAACTCATCATCTTCACAGGCTTACAAGCAAGCGGAAAATCTACCTTTTACAAAGAACATTTTTTCAATACCCACCTTCGATTAAGTTTAGACCTTCTCAATACTCGCAACAAAGAAAACATCTTCCTAAGTGCCGCCTTTAGTGTTCATCAAAAAATGGTCATAGATAATACGAATCCCACCCGCCAAGAACGCCAAAAATACATCGAATTAGGTAAAATCAACAAATATAAAATTATCGGTTACTACTTCCAATCATCATTGGACGAATGCCTCCAACGCAATCAACAACGAACAGGAAAAGCACAAGTTCCAAAAGTAGGAATGTTGGCAACTTATCGAAAATTGGAACTTCCCAGCCATCAAGAAGGTTTTGATATATTGTACTATGTATCCATAGAAAACAATACCTTCAAAATAGAAAATTGGAAAAATGAAGTTTAAAGTTTTAGACCAACAAATGCGGCAATATGAAACGACCAATGATTTAGTAGTGATGCCCGATATTTATATGGTGGCGAGAATAGATGGACGAGGCTTTACCAAGTTGACCAAAGAAACACACACTTTTAACGCTCCTTTTGACAAGACCTTTAGCGACTATATGCTACAAACGACTCAACACTTGATGCATTGTGGTTTTAAAGTAACGTATGCCTATACTCAAAGTGATGAGATTTCGCTTTTATTGGACCTTCAAGAAAATGCTTTTGGTCGAAAACTCCGAAAATTAAATTCCATTTTGGCAGGAGAAGCCAGTGCAAAATTTTCGCTCCTCTTGGGGGATATAGGTGTATTTGACTGTCGAATCTGCCAACTCCCCAATATTGCCAAAGTGGTTGATTACTTTAGATGGCGGAACGAAGATGCCCACCGTAATGCCTTAAATGCTTATTGTTATTGGAAATTAAGAGAACAAAATCAAACCGCTTTTGATGCAAACCAAAAAATTAAAGGATTGACTACCGCTCAAAAAAATGAGTTGCTCTTTCAATTGGGTATCAATTATAATGAGGTTCCCAATTGGCAAAAACGAGGCATTGGTTTATATTGGGAGGCTTATCAGACAGAGGGTGTCAATCCTATCTTACAAGAGACAATCCTCGTTTCTAGAAAACAAATAGTAGTGGAGAAAAACTTACCGATGAAAGAGGCTTATAGTAATTTTTTGGGAAAATTATTCACCCATCATGAGGTAATTTCCTAAAAATCTGGTGCTAAGAAGTGGAGACCTGTCAAAAATAGCCCCGAATGTATTAAATTCTAAATTCTAAATTTTAATTTCTAAATTCTAAAGCGGCTCAGTTACTATAGGGACCGACCGCAACGATCTAGCCCCGATAGTAGTGGTATGAATGTAATGCGTTGGCTTAAAAAAACGTTGGCGTATTCATAATAACGGATAGCGGGACTTGCCTCCACGACGAAGCCAAAACAGTTCGCTCCTAATCATTATTTTCATATATCTAAAACACCTTAATAATGCCAGATTTTATCGACAAATTAGCCCAACAACACAAATTATCGAAAGAAGCATTGGAAAGTCAAATCTTAGAACTCAAAAAGATGGGATTTCGTAAATTAGATTGTATTCGTTTTGTAAAATACAATCAGCAAATAAGTTTGATGGAAGCGGCACATTTGGTAATGGATTCACCTGCATGGATAGAGGAAAGAGCGGCTTTTTGGCAACATCAACAAGAACAATGGGAAGAAATATTAAGCGATTCTGAAGTCATCAAAAGCATCAATGTAACAATGTCCAAAGATCAAACAAACATCACATTAAATTTAGAGGAAGAGTAGTTACTTCTCTCCCACCAATCCTTTATTGTACTTAAAATGGACAAATTTTTGAGCCAAATACTGTGAGGCAAGGACCGCTCCTTTTTCTTTCAAGTGTGTTCCATCATAGATATTATCCATTTCATACAAATCTGGAAACTCAAGTATGTTGCTGGTTTGAATCTTGTGGGCATCGGGTAGTTTACGATATAATGCCACGATTTCGGGAAAATGTTTGCGATTGATAAGAGGCGGGATATGAAAAAAGAGATGAAGATCATTTGTCTTCGCTACTTCTATCAAATTCAAAAGATGATCTAAATGTTGCTGATTCTTAATGTTGACATTATATTTGCCCGAAAAAATCTCTCGACTAGTTTGTGCTTTTTCGTTGCTTAATGCTCCATTGGATTCAAGATATTCTTTCCGATTCTTTCGCATCAAACGAGTCTTGGATTTTTCAGCATTTCGATAGCCTCTACTTTCCCTTGTCCCCTTTCCAAAGTTATTCGTATCTCTTTTGTAATAAAAATCTAAAAAACTCTCATAATATCCTGCATTAAATTGATTTTGGATAAAACCAACCAAATAATTTTGGGTATAACGCCTTTTAGCTTTACCATCAAAAGGATGTGATTGAATATCTTGTATAGAAGTTTGCATGGCTGTTTGGTCTAACCAATAAGTCGTTTTTGCTGAATTAACAACCTTGTCCGCACAAAACTGATCGCCTACCGAATAATTGATCGAACCGATTTCTAAAAATATATATCGTATATTGTCAAACTGTTTTTCTTGACAAATTCGATGAATCAAACGATAGTTTTCGCCATTGGCAACACCAGGAATTGCCAAATTAAAAGACTTAATAGCAGGTCCACTTAACTTAGCAACCTCTTCATCAAATACTTCTGGTACGATTCCATTGGCAATACGGCTAGAACCCAAAAATAAGGTATTGATGCTCTTATCCTCAGCTAATAATTGTTCATAATTTGCCAAAAACTCTGTGTGCCAAAAATAAGGAACATAAGTCCGTAACAAATAATTGAATCCCAATACCAGAAGACCTAAAAAGGCTATCTTTAGAAAAAACTTAAGAACGTTCATATTCCTAGAGACGCATTTTTTTTTAAAAGTCAAAAAATTTCAACTAAAGTTTTTAAATATTTTAGAATTGTATAAGAAAAATATTTTTACATTTTTCTGCTTCTATTAAGAAGCAATTGACCAAATATTCTTCTAATTTTGCCACTACATTTGATAATCTAGCTTCACAACACAAAGAAATATTCTTAAAATATTTTTTTATGCTCTTTAACT
>JAHDBB010000734.1 GCA_020630635.1 Chitinophagales bacterium | reverse complement strand
TTAGGATACTTTTTCAAGTAGTTTTTTTGATTTTGAAATTTGTCTCTACTGGTGCTAAGAAGTTCAGACCTTGACGATCTAGCCCTGATAGAAGTGGTATTCGTGTAGAAGCGTTGGCTACCAAAAACTTGGCAACACGAATAAGAACGGATAGCAGGACTTTATAATGCGATGAAAGACAAACCTTTCGCTCCTAAAATAATATACACTAAAAATCTGATTAATGAGTCATCAATTTTTATCAATCGGATTGCTGGTTCATGATGTGCATAGCAATCCGATTGGCAGGATAAGTTTTTAGGTCTTATCGAATCATCACGCCTCGTTTGCCTAATAAGGGAATCTGAGTATAGTTCATCTCTACGATGCTTTCGGGAACAAAAATAAAGCGTTTGTCATATAAATAGCCATCTTGTTTGAAACTAATCCAATATTCATTGCTAAGACTAATGGCTTTTTCAGGAAAATCATCTACTTTTACAAAACTTTGAGGTGCAATATTTTCAATGAGGATTCTTAGGGTAGATGTTTCGACCTTTTCATCATTAATGGTTCCTTGCCCTCTGGAACGAATGAAAACATTTTGTAAATTTACTTCTTTAAAATTGAGCAAATAGGTCGAAAACAGGGCAATTTCATCACTTGATTCATCAGGGACTACCGCAAAAGCAACCCCTTCTACTTTTAAAAACTCTATATCTTTTTTCATACTAACCAATACGAATTTTATGCAATTTTGTGTAATACTCTATAAATTATATTTCAGCCTACAAACATGAGAATTTTCAGAGACTTAACCCAACTTCCTTCCTTTAAAAATAGTGTTGTGACCATTGGAACTTATGATGGTGTACATATGGGACATCAAAAAATCATTCAACGGATCAATGGCTTGGCTAAAGAAGTCGAAGGCGAAAGTATTTTAGTTACCTTTCATCCCCATCCTCGTTCTGTGGTTAATGACCAAAAGGTACTATTATTGTCACCATTAGAGGAGAAATTCAACCTTTTACAAAGAAATAAGGTCGATAATGTCGTAGTAGTTCCCTTTACCCGAAATTTTTCGCAACAAAGTCCTGACGAATATGTCCGAAACTTCCTATATGAGAACTTTCAACCGCATACGATTGTTATTGGCTATAATCACAAGTTTGGAAAAGATCGAGCAGGAGATATTCATTTTTTAAAGGATTTGAGTAAAGAATTGAGCTTTCAAGTGGAGGAAATTAGTAAACAAACCATTGAAGAAAACTCGGTGAGTTCGACTAAAATCCGTAAGGCTCTTTTTGCAAGTGATGTAGAAGCGGCTAACCAACTATTGGGACATACTTACTTTATTCAAGGCATTGTGGTACGTGGACAACAATTGGGACGGCAAATTGGTTTTCCAACGGCTAATATTAAGGTGGAATCGGAGGATAAGTTGATTCCTCAAAATGGGGTTTATGCAGTTATGGTGTCTATCGCTAAACAACGATGCAAGGGAATGCTTAATATTGGCGTTCGTCCTACAGTTAGTGGATTAAATCAGACGATTGAAGTGCATATTTTTGATTTTGAACAAAATGTGTATGGCGAACAGATTCGGGTGGAATTGGTGGCGCATATTCGGGAGGAGCAAAAGTTTGCGGGTTTGAAGGAGTTGGTGGCGCAGTTGGA
>JAHDBB010000186.1:7703-10433 GCA_020630635.1 Chitinophagales bacterium | reverse complement strand
GAATTTGGTTATCGCTTGGTTGTTTTAGATGGAGATGCTTCCATTCATTTTAATGGAGATATTTTATCTTATGATGAACGCTCTTTTCATAACTATTTCAAAACCTATGAAGGACAGGTTTCAGGAACTTTTGAATATACAGACCTTGATAACCGTACCTTTCAAAATACGATTCCTGATTACCGTTCTGTAAGTTTTCCTAACGAAGTGGATACGTTTTCAAGAAGTCAGAAATATACCTTTGTCTGGGAAGGAGAGCCATTAGAAGCAAATGAAGTACTGCGAATTTCATATCCTACAGAAATGGGAGGAGCAACGACCAATATACCCAAAAGCCAAATAGAAGACAACACCATCTCTTTTTATCCTGGACGACTTAGCAAAATGCCGCTAGGTGAAGCGGAGTTTTCAATAATCCGTGAGCGAACCATCTTGGATATTGAAAGCACAGCGGCTGGTGCAACGGTGAGAGCTATTTATGAAGCAGCCCCCAAAAAAGTCTTTATTGTAGAGTAGTAAAAATAATGTGATTTTTTGAAGCCATCTTTCTTTGTTGAAAGGTGGCTTTTTTGTTTTTAGGAGAGAACGGAAGTAGCTCCGTCGTGACGAGTCTCCCCGCTATCCGTTCTTATAAATGCAGCCAAGTTTTGGGTAGCCAACGAATTGCATTTATACCACTACTATCGGGTCTAGTTGGTAGAGGAAAGAACTCCTTAGTACCAGTGTTTTAAATTCCAATATCAAAATCTTAAATTCTAAAATGATTCAGTAACAATGGGTACAGACCTCAACGAGCTAGCCCCGATAGGAGTGGTATGAATGCGAAAAAATGACATTTTTTAGAAAAATGTCATTTTTAGAGCGTTCATAAGAACGGATAGCGGGACTTTCTGTTGCGACGAAGCACCCAACCTTTCGCTCCAAATAAAAAGATTACATAAGCTGCACCACATCAATAATGCACCATTCACCATTACAAAAAGTGTATAAAAGAAAAAAGCCCACGATATATGCTATCGTAGGCTTTTGTATAAAAAATAATTAATTATGAACTCATCTTTTTATGGTAATTGTTCTGTAATCCCGTAGTTAGAAATCAACTGAGTATTATCGGGATGTTGTAAGATGTTGAAGAAAATAGGGTTGACTTCATTGTCGATACCTTGAAATGCAGAAGTACAGCTTAAATTAACATCTGACTGATGATAGCCAAATTTTACATAGTTGGCTTGTGCATCTGTGTTATTGGCATCTGTCAAAACATCGAAGAAAACCGCATTGGGTGTGGCACTTGGTCCTTGAAATAGGATCGTTCCAGTATTGTTGACATTACCAGCCCACATAGCCATTTTATCACCCATAGATACTTGTGCATGTTGACCGTAAGTAATAGTTGTCGGATCAGAGAAATCAACCATTGGACTGTTATCAGAAGATAAATCTACTGCTTGTGCTGTCATAATCCCCAAGTGATTACGGTGACGAACGGCAACATAATAGCTTCCGTCTTCCATATTTTCAAAGTAAACAGGAGACGTACCATCTGTATCAACCACATCTCCATCTCTTTGTAATAAAGCGGTACGAGTAGAAAGGATTTGAGTAGGATCATTGGCATCTCTTAATTCGATAACTACCCAGTCAACGACTGCATCTGCTCCTTCAATCTCAAAAACACTTGTTTCCACTGTTTCATTTCCACCATCTCCAATATGTTGATAGCCAATCATAGTTGTGTAAGGTTCAGAGGTCGGAATCACTTGGTCAATTCTTAAGTCATCACGCATCAAAAGAGTGGTATTGCCACCAGCATTGTCAGCTCCCATCGTTGGACCTTGTAAGTAAACTCTCGTTAGGGTAAAGATTCCTCTTTCGATTAAAATTTCCTCAAAGTCGTTATCGTCTTCATCAGTAGGAGAGTTGTCCAACATCATATCATTGTGATTTTCTACCAAGTCGTTAGGAGAAGTAAAACCCAATCCTGTATTGTTATCAGGTGTAGAGTCTTCATCGTCTCCACTATCCGCAGAAATTTCTGCCCAGTTGACAAATTTACCTGTGCCAAGTGTTGTTACATTTACTCTAATAGCCAATTCGATAAATGCACCTGGTTCTAAGTCTGATAATTCCCAAGTAACGACACCATTGTTGTGTATGCCATTCATATCGGCACTTACAAAGGCCAATCCTTCTTGTAAACGATCCATTACGGTGAAGTCGCCAGAATTGACGGCTCCTTGATTGGTAACTTTGACGATAAAATCTACACTGTCTCCTACAGATACACTCGCACTTTGTTCAGGGGCTAAAATCTTTATCAAGGCTAAATCGTACTCACAATCAGGAATGGTTACATTTACAGTAGCAGTAGCACTACATCCTGTATCAGTAGTGGTTACAGTTAGTAGATACTCACCTGCTTCACTAACTGTTGGATTTTGTTCATTAGAAGTGAATCCATTAGGACCGGCCCAATTGTAATTTACAGCAGCGATACTAGAAGTACTGGTAAGCGTAATATCTGTCATACCACATTCTATTGTTCCACCTTCAGCAGAGATGACAGGAGCATTGGTATCACCTTGAACAGTAGTAGATGCCTCGGCAGTACACCCATCTTTAGTAACCGTTACAGTATAAGTACCAGGATTAGAAACAGTTGGATTTTGTTGTGTAGAAGTGAAACCATTAGGTCCCGTCCAGCTATAAGTTGCATTGTTGGTTCCGTTA
>JAHDBB010000186.1:3924-7603 GCA_020630635.1 Chitinophagales bacterium | reverse complement strand
GATTTTTTTCTGTTGAAGTAAATCCATTAGGTCCCGTCCAGCTATAAGTTGCATTACTGGTTGCCGTACCCGTGATGGTAAGTTGAACTTGGTTATCTTCACAAGTTAATGGACCATCATTGGCAACTACTGGATTGGGCGCATTGCTTACGGTTTTAGTAATAACATTAGATGTTACCCAAGCAGTACATTTATCAGAATACTTTGCTTGTCTTCTATATTGAGTTGTGGTAGTGATAGCAGGTGGATTATAAGAAGCACTAGTAGCACCAGAGATAGTAGTCCAAGAACCATCACCTTCTTTTATCTGCCATCTGTAAGTTATATCTCCTTTACCATCTGTGGCAGGGCTAGTACTAGAGATATTATTAGGGTCGTAACCACCACATTTGTTTTGATTACCTGCAATTTCACCAGGTTTAGGATTGTAAACGTGAATGTCGAAAATGTTGGTTGTCGGGTCTGTATCACTTCCACAACTATTACAAGTCGCCAATCTTCGATACCAAGTAGAACCAATGCCTACGCTTGGAGGATTGTAAGAAGCATCCGTAGCACCATTAATATTTTGCCAAGCATTACTTGTACTGCCTTCTTTTATTTGCCACTGATAAGATGGATTAGAACCATCACTACAGCTAGCAGCACTCGGAGCAATAGCAGGACTATTGTAAGTATCTGCATCACAGATAGTGACATTACCCGGCGTAAAAGTACCAGGGTCAGCAACAGTAACATCTGGACAACCACAGTTATCGGTTTTCACTACTACAGTTCCTACTCCAAAAGAATCACCTCCTTGTTCTGGTGAACAAACACGGATTTGAAATCTATCAGCATCACCTGTTACATTGTTTAAGGTGATGTTGTATAAAGAAGCCTCTTGTCCTGCATTTTGGTTATTAGTCGTTAAGTTTTCAGTTGCTACTGTTGTTCCATCAGGCAATTTGGCTTGTACCCGAATAGATAATTCTCGTCCGTCATCCGATTTTTCGTGGATTGGAATATTTACAGTTACATTTCTTGCAACATTAGAAGTGCCAATTTCTAAAGTTCGATAAACGCAATCATCGGCATTGGCACCTGGACCATATAATTCTCGATCGACAAAATTAGAAACACCTGCACTACCATTTTGATTTCTTTCAACATAGATCGCCATACTATAAGCATCATTACAGCCATTTAGACCACTAATACATACTTGTCCAAACGAGCCACTAAAATTGACCCGATACATTTTTTCATTTTCCCCACTATTGACTGTTTGATTAGGTTCAAAACCTGTTACCGTTTTGGTGGTGCCACCGGCTGTTATTTGAATGGTATTAGGTATATTTCCACCACAAGAACCTGTCCCAAGCCATACTTCTACAACTGCACGCACCATATTGTTGGTATTGGCAATGGTCATACAATTATTGCCATCATCAAGCATACCTTCTATGTAGGTGTCAATTGTTCTATTGGACCCACAAGGATTATTGATAGGATTTTGGGCTTGCATAGAGGAGAAACAGAATAGGAAGGAGAGAAGAAAATAGAATTGTAAAAATCTGCTGTAATTCATAAAAATTAGTTTTTATATTATTTAAATTTTAGGCATAACAATTTCAACTCCATTTTTGACATAAAATGAAGAAAGGATATTATAGGTATATTGTATGAGGGAAAAGAGTATAATATATATAGTAGTAGAATAAGGGGAAAATAGGGGGGAAATATATGGTTTTGAGGAGTATGTCATTTAGACAATCAATGACGCAAAAGTAATTAGATATTAGACAAAACGCAAAACAATAATATTCCTTAAATTTATTTTCAATGCCATTGAGGTGCTACCTAATATGTTTGATTATCAGTGTTTTATGTGTTTTTTGAGTGCATTTTAAGTAGTTTTCCAGAAAGCAAACTATGTCTTATGTGAATTAAAAATAATGTGAAAAAGAGTGTTTTTATTAGGAGCGAATGTTTCATCTTTCATCGTAAAGGGAGGTCCCGCTATCCGTTCTTATCACCCTCATAGCGCAAAATTTGCTCTATGAGGGTGATACCACTTCTATCGGGGCTAGTTGGTCAGAGACACAACCCCTAAGGAGCTTTTTATTAGATTAAATACTTTAAATTTTAAGCTGTACCCAACTTACCAATACTTCAATTCTTAAGTTTAACATCATATTTTTATTGGAGGAAGATTGAAGGAGTGTCGCAATTTTTTGATAATAGGGTGTTACAGTATGGTTATTGGCTTGGGCATTGATTAAACCATTGAGTTGTTTTAAAAGATCATTGCTAAAATCAGATAGTAATTCTTCTCTTTGTAGTTTTCTTTTCAAAGACAATAACTCTTTTTGTGCAAAAGTATATTGACCTATTTCATAATAACATAAAATATGCAATAATCGAAGCGATAAATAGTAATAATCTTGTATTGAGATGGACTGGTGTAAAAAAAGATGGCTCAATATATCATTAGCCTTTTGATATTCTGTTAATTTAAAGTGATAAATAGAGATAGCAAAGGTCAAACCCGTTTTTTGTAAGCTGGAGAATTGACTGGTTTTTTCGTTAAGAAGATGAGACACTTCTTGTTGAATGCTCAAAGCAATCTGCTTTCTGTATGTTGAATGAAACTCAAAAAGACGCAAGTATTTCCAATACAACAACTTACTTTTTTCAACACCTTTAGCTATATCAATCAATGCGGAAAGTTTGTCAAAGGTTTCGGTAAATTTATCTTCTTCTCGATGATCAATATACAATTGTAATAGGTTGATGTAGATCACTCCTTTGTCCAACTCACTGGCAAAGACTCGTTTATTATCTGTTATAAGCTGCTCCATTTTTTCTAAATAGACAATTTGTTGATCTAAAGGAGCCTGGGTAAAGTGTAGTAATAAATAAAGACTATTGGCAAAATAATATTGTGCTTCAATACCAACTATTTCTTCTATGGGACGTTGCATCAATTCCGTTTTTAACAACTCTTTAAAGGTTGTTTGGATATCTTCTTTAAGGCTATTAGGAGCATAGATAACCAAACGAATATGGTTGTGTATTTGTCGAATATCGGTCCAGTCT
Organism: Chitinophagales bacterium; assembly: GCA_020630635.1. Lineage (GTDB taxonomy): Bacteria > Bacteroidota > Bacteroidia > Chitinophagales > UBA2359 > JAHDBB01. The sequence goes on along the minus strand of JAHDBB010000186.1, from coordinate 4,522 downwards.
TGTAAATGCTTGAGAGCTGTTGTCATCTCCTTATAGTGGGCATCAATTTGGGCAAATCCTTCTATGCTTCTATGTTTTTGTTCTTCCTGTACTTTATTTAAAAGTATATTGATTTCAACTATTTTGAGGTGATCTTCATATTCTTGAAAGGTGGCATTTTTGAATGTTAACAATAGCCTTTGGGCTTCAGCAAACTGTTTTTTATGTAGAAGCATATAGCTAGTATTCAAGATGTTGTTGTTTTGAATCGCAGGGATTTTTTTGCGATAAAATGTATGCAATGAATCAAATAAATGTTGTTTTAGATAATGTTTGACAACAGATAGTTTTGCCTTTGGAGACTCTTTTTTGAGTTGTTGAGTGACTTTGGCGGCATCATAAGTTTTCATTTTATCCAATATATCAAATAGTATCAAGTAGTTTTTAGAATTACCTGTGTTGTAAAGATTGGAGTATAAACGAAAAAAGCGTTTTTCATTTTTGGTCAAGTCCTTTATAAAAGAGAATAAATAGTCGTTTTTGCTCATTATTGAAATATTAAAAAAATGTTTGAGTACTTTATGATTCAACTAGTTAGCCTTTCATATATGATTATTAG
>JAHDBB010000186.1:0-3824 GCA_020630635.1 Chitinophagales bacterium | reverse complement strand
AAGAAAAATACGTATGTTTTTTTGTTTTTATTTGATAATATTAGCACTTTTATATTAAAAATGCCAATAGAGATCAGTATTTTGGGTAATATCCTTGCTCTAAATGACTTAAATTCTAAAGAAGTTTAGGTTGTAAAGCGCTCTGTCCATTCCCAACTAGCCCCGATAGTAGTGGTATCACCCTTGTAGCGCAAATTCAGGAATTTGCACTACAAGGGTGGTAGGAACGGATAGCGGGACTTTCTGTTACAACGAAGCTATAAATGTTCGCTCCTAAAAAATCAGAAAATACAAAAAGAGGGGTACCTATTGGTTATTAAAAACTATGGATTGGAAGTAGCCCACTTTTGGACGAAATGGAGTTTGATTTTATAAATGGTTTCTTGGTTTTCTTTCTCAAATAGTTGGGATATATCCTTTAGGGCTTGTGTAGGGTTTTTGGGCGCTTGAATAAATTGATCCAATAAATTTTTGATAAATGAAGAGGAAACAGCTTGCTTGTACAATTGTCTTTTCAAGGATAGTATTTCAGACTTCATCAATGATAAAATATTGCGTTCATAGTAGCAGATAATTTTGAGAAATTTTAAGGGTAAAAAATGGAGATTTTCGGGAGAAACCTTACAATTTTGAGACAGAGCGACCAGGATATTTTCTACTTCTACATATTGTTGAGTGGAGAGATATTGTCTTGCCCATACAAAATAAAGCCCCGCTTTTTCATGTGGATTGAGATGTTTTTGAGCCGTATTCAAAAAATGAGATAACTCTTTGACAAGGGAAGTCGGAAAAGATTCTGGAGGATATTGGTTATGAAAATCAAAGAGTTGAATATACTTTTGGTAGTGAAAAGTGTACTTATGAATAGAGCTTTTTTTGATAAATGACGATAGCTGATGGATCACTTGATAAAATTGATCCTTTTGGTTTTGTAAAGTATAACAGGCAGCCATATGGGTAAGAATGTTGTACTGTTGAACGATGTTTAACAAATAGGCAGGTTGCGTATATAGCTGATAAAGCTGCTTGATGGTTTGTTGATAAGCTGCTTTTTGATCCATATAAAAGTAGGTGATGCCCAACGCATAGAGATAGTAATATTGGGCCTTGATGGTTTGAAAGTTGGCAGGAGCTTTTTGTAACAACTCATCCAATAAAGATTGGAGGATTGGATAAGAAGAAGTCGGTAACGTATGGGGATTATAGATAATCGAATACGACTTATTGAACAGTGTTTTATACTGTGAGATTTCTTGATAAGAAGCAAGATATACCGCATTTTCTTCCATACGTTGTTGTATAAGTTGCTGCTTGACCGTATTGTAGGGAGCTTCCAACCGATCAACATAGTTGAATAGCTCGTTGATTTCTATCAAGGAAGTAAAACACTCTTGCTCTAAGCCATCCTTTTTTAGTCCTTCCAATAACTTTTTTGCTTCATAGTATTGTTGACGATAAATCAAAACCTTTATCGTATAAAGCGTATCTGTAAATTTTAGTTGAGGAGAGTTGGTTCGATGATACAATTTAAGTGATTGAATGATGTTTTCTTTCAAATACTTGCGAACAGCATTAAAGTTTTTGGGATTGATAAACAAATTCATTTGAGCAAGTACCAAATCGGAATTATATACTTGCATCTTATCCAATACATCAAATAACAAAAGATAGCTTTTGGTCTTTTCGGTATGATAGAGATTAGAGTATAACTTGAAAAAGCGTTTTTCGTTTTTTGTGAGTAGTTTGATAAGGTCAAACAACCTATCTGTTTTTCGCATTTTAGTACATAATCATTAGGACATAGAGATAGGATAGAAACAGTGTATAGTTTAAATAATGTTTGGATACTGAACAAAAGACCAATCCATAATAAAGACTAAGGGAAATAAAAAGATGGGAAGAGTTGACTGTTTCTAAGCTGCTCTATAAGTAACAATTAAAAAATAAGTCCAAACATTTTGGGAAAAGAGATTTTGATTCAAGAGATCATTATCAAATGTGGAAGTTATTTTTTCTCGTTACTAAAGTGAGAAAATGAGATGTATGTATAAAATGGTATTTGTAGATGCAATGGTAAGTACCCAAATTTGCTTAAAAAAATAACAATTGTTTTAGCATAAGTACTTACATAGGAAACTACGAAGCTAATAAAGCTTTTGGTAAAAATAAAATTTTTGACCTAAAAATAAAGGATAAAAATATTTCTTTGTGCAAAATGTGTTTTCTTTTGCCCTCTCTTTCCACTTGAAGTTATCACTTTAGCAAAATGAAAAAATTAGCAGAAGATTTTAGTAATTTGATTATTAGATTGTTATATATGTATATCTTCTTTTTGAAAAGGTCATTTTTGCTAAAAATAGTAAACTTATTGATGAATCCATTTGAGATAACCAGACGTACATTTTAACAAACTAATATTTGTATATTTTTATAATCAACTCAAATGAAAAATATCTTTAACCTATTAGGAATACTATTTTGCTCTAGTATTCCTATGATATTATGTGGGCAAGAAGTTAACCAAACAGAACCAGATGAAATCATTGTATATGCTTGTGGCTCATCCAGCACACCCAACATCACTTTAGCTGCCTTAGGAGGTTTTGCGGACATAACCCCCAATGGAGATGGTACAGTTACCCAATGTTTTGACTTATTGAATGACTTAGGCATTGATCCTGCTACCATCTCCAATAACATCCCCATTTCATTGTATTACGATCAAGGATTCAACAGCGTAGAGTTTACAACCAGCAATGGAGCCAGCGAGATAGGAGCGACAAACCCCTCCGTAGGCATTACAGGCGATCATTTTGCGTATGCAACCCTCCCCAATGATGGTTCCAGTCAGATTTGTGCTACGGTGGATGCTACTGCTAGTGGTATATCCGAGATTTCCTTATTTGCCACCATAGAACATGGTGATTTTGATGGAGGCGTTACAGGAACCAGTTTTATCGACAATGAAATTTTTGTAGGGGATACTGGTGGAGTTGGAGAATGTGAAGAAGGAATATTACCGATCAACTCGAATGGAGAAAATGGAGAATTGATGGACATCAATGTGCGTTTTAGTATGTCAGAAGTAGAGCTAGGAGACCCTCGTATGATTGATGTGCGTTTTGAAGCTTGCGGAGTCATTTATGAAGCTAGCTTAGACCCAGAACCCGCACCAGGTGTACCGGGTGTTGCCATCTTAAATTTGTCCTTAACTGATGTACCTGCCGATTGCCAAGAATTGCAATACTTACTTTGTTCCAATCAAGGTGGACAATCTTTTGGAGTCGGAGGAATTGCCGCCTATTACGACTGCTTTTGTCGAGTAGATGGAATGGCTTTGGATGCGATTATTTGCGAAGGCAATGATTTAAGTCTGACGGCAAGCAGTCCTTACAACAATATAAGCTCTTGGCAATGGACAGGACCCGCAGGATTTACTTCCAATCAGCAAAATCCCTCACTTATGCAAGCAACGGTTAATGCTTCAGGAGAGTATGTAGTCACCTTAACTGATTTGACCAATTGTAGCATTACAGATACGGTGATGGTCGAGGTTGAAAACTGTTGTCCACCTATTTTCTGTTTACCCATAAATATCGTACCCAACGAATAAAAACAAGCGGTCTTGATAAGCGGATAAATCCTTAAAATCGTTTAAGTTCATAATTATTTGTGCCACCATTCTTTTATAGTAAGAATGGTGGCTTTTTTCATGCATTGGTTGTTATTTTCTTTTTTAGGAGCGGAAGTTTGTTCTTTTCATCGTCACAGAAAGTCCCGCTATCCGTTCTTATAAATGCGCCAAGTTTTAGGTAGCCAGCGCA
>JAHDBB010000733.1 GCA_020630635.1 Chitinophagales bacterium | reverse complement strand
AAAACCACGAAAAGAACCACCAGTCACTCGTCACCAAAACCACGAAAAGAACCACAAGTCACCTGTCACTTGCCACCCGTCACCAAAAAAAAGTGAACCACAAGTCACCCGTCACCAAAAGCACGAAAAGAACCACAAGTCACTCGTCACCAGTCACTCGTCACTTGTCACCAAAAAAAAGTAAAATGGGAGAAAATCATAAACATAAAAAAAACTGGTCTCGTCGCCGATTTTTAGGAACCACCAGTTGTGCAGCCATAGGAGCTACGACTTTTTTATCTACATTATTAGATTTAAAGTTAGCCAATGCCATGGTTGCTTCCAACCTTCAGCCTTTCAATAACTACAAAGCGTTGGTTTGTATCTTATTGGCAGGAGGCAATGATTCCTTTAATATGTTGGTTCCAAGAGGAGCAAACGAGTATGCCCAATACCAAGCGACTCGTTCTTCATTGGCTCTATCCAATGCCAGCCTATTGCCCATCAACTTTACCGATTCCAATGGCAAACAATTTGGTGTACATCCCTCCATGCCCGAAGTCCAGCAAATGTTCAATGATGGAAACTTAGCCTTTGTCACCAATGTGGGGACGATGATAGAACCCACGACCAAAACCCAAATTGAGAACGATACAGCGAATTTACCACTGGGTTTATTTTCACATTCTGACCAGATACAACAATGGCAGACTTCGATACCCCATGACCGTTCAGCGATAGGATGGGGCGGACGGATGGCAGACCTCTTACAAAGCCTCAACACCAATCAAGATGTCTCCATGAGCATCTCCATGTCAGGAACCAACGTCTTCCAATCAGGCAATCAAACCATTGCCTATTCGGTGGACCCTTATGAGGGACAAGGCAAAACGATTCTCAATTACAACAATACAGCAGATTGGCGAGACATGCTTCGCACCCAAACCATTGACAATCTTCTAGATCATCAATACCTCAATATTTTTGATCAAACTTACAGCGATATTATCCGAAACTCCCAAGATGCCAGCAATCAATTTAACAGTGCAGTCGGTGGAATCACGCCTTTGGCTACGACCTTCACACCCGATAATCCTGTATCTATGAGTTTGGAGATGGTCGCCAAAACCATCGCTGCCAGAAGCACTTTAGGAGCCAGTCGTCAAACCTTTTTCCTCACCTTTGGCGGTTGGGATCATCACGATGAAGTCTTGAATAATCAAACAGCGATGTTAGGCGTATTGAGTGCGGGGCTCAACGAATTTAGAAATGCACTAGTAGAGTTAGGAGTAGAAAATGATGTGGTGACTTTTACAATTTCTGACTTTGCCCGTACTTTGACTTCCAATGGCAATGGTTCCGATCACGCTTGGGGCGGCAATGCCTTGGTGATGGGCGATGCGGTGAATGGTGGAACGATTTATGGAACGTACCCAGATTTGGATATTGATAACAACTTAGATTTGGGTAGAGGTGTTTTAGTACCAACGACTTCGGCAGATGAATACTTTGCGGAGTTGTCTATGTGGTTAGGCGTAAATGCAAGTGATATTCCAACGATTTTACCCAATGTGACTAACTTTTATTCGCCTAATATAAGTAGTCCGCCTTTGGGATTTTTGCTTTAGATTATAATGGGACGTTTTTCGGTTCTTTTCTTGGTTTTGGGACGGTGGGACGTTGC
>JAHDBB010000732.1 GCA_020630635.1 Chitinophagales bacterium | reverse complement strand
CACGAAAGAACCGAAAAAATCCTTTACTTCATTCTTCAGGATGAAGGGTATCCAACACCTTCACCCCATAACCCACCTTAATCACTCCATTGTGTTCATTCACCAAATTCATCCCAAAGAAAACCTTGTGTGTCTCAGGATCTTTCCGATAAGTCGCCAATGTTTTCAAAGGTTCACCTTCTAAAGATGTCGTAGCCGTTTCCTGTTCGATGGTCGTCATATTGCAACGCAAACAAGCATGTACGCCTTGAAAAACCACCTCGCCAATCATAAACCGATCCCAAGTTTCTTCTTCATAAGGCGTAGTTGTACTCACCACCAAATTGGGTCGAAAACGATTCATCAAAATGGGCTTTTTTAGTCGTTCATTTAGGTCTCTAAGGGAGGCTTCACCAAGAATCAAAAAAGGATACGCATCTGCAAAACTGGTTGTATGTCCATTGGCAATATTTGTACTATTAATAGTGCGTTTATAGTCGTCCAACATATAAACCAAATGACATTTTCGATGCAATTTTTCACTAAACCATTGGTCAATTTCAGCACTCACTATTTTAGCCTTGCATTCATCATTCCAAATTTGTACAGTTGTATCTTCCCCATCTTGCATTTCCAATGGAATCCTTAAAATATCATCGGATTGTTGACGATGAGTTACCTCTAAATGCTGATCAGTCATCGACACATCAAAAAGACACATTTCTTTAATGGTTCGTTGAGACATAAACATCCCATCTTCATCGACCAACATCCAACGTCTATCGTATTCCAATCCCCTATCCGTCACCATCGACTTGGCAATACTAATACCACTCAATGATTTGATAGGATAAATCCAGAGTTCTTTGAGTAAAATCATAAATCTAATGTAGAATTTTTATAGAGAAAAAGTAAATTTCCACAAAGAAAAACCTTTATCTTCGCACTCCAATGGAAAAAATCAAAAGTTATTTACCCGATTTGAGCGAGGAACAATACGAAAAATTGACCCTCTTGGGAGAGCTATACAAGGAATGGAATGAAAAAATCAACCTCATTTCTCGCAAAGATATTGACAATATTTATATTCATCATATTTTACACTCGTTGAGCATCGCCAAGATTGTTCCTTTCAAGCCTTATACCCGCATTTTGGATTTTGGGACAGGCGGAGGATTGCCAGGTCTTCCACTTGCCATCGTCTTTCCCCAATCCCATTTTTTGCTGATTGACTCCATCGGCAAAAAAATCAAGGTCGTTCAAGATATTAGTCAACGTCTAGATTTAGCCAATGTCAAAGCGGAACACAAACGGGGTGAAACCGTCCGAGAAAAGGTTGATTTTGTCGTCTGTCGGGCTGTCACCAATATCGACAAACTTTACAAATGGACTTTGCCTCTTGTCAACAAACAACATTACAATAAACTTTCTAATGGCTTACTTTGTTTGAAGGGCGGTGATGTCAAAAAGGAAACGGAAAACATCAAAAAGAAGATCAAAATTTTTTCGCTCAAAAAGGAATTTAACCTTGATTATTATGACGAAAAATATCTGCTTCACATTGCTAAGTAGTTTACTAATTAATTTTTTTAGGAGCGAAAGGATATAGCTTCGTCGTCATAGAAAGTCCCGCTATCCGTTCTTATAAATGCAGCCAAACTCTACCGCAAGTCTTTTCGACTTGTGG
>JAHDBB010000185.1 GCA_020630635.1 Chitinophagales bacterium | reverse complement strand
AGTCGATAGTCGATAGTCGATAGTCGATAGTCGATAGTCGCATACGAAAAAGTGAATTAATAGTTTACAACGACGGGACGTTTCGGTTCTGCTCGTGCTTTTGGGGACGAAAGGGACGTTTCGGTTCTAATGTACATTATTATCATCATACAAAAGATTTTTCGATAAAGAAGATTAACGTCCCCTTACGCCACACCGTCCCTTCGTCACCATTGAAAATGACTATGATAATGAAACTATTGATTCAACCAACGTTTGAACTTGCCAATTTTGTCAATGGTCACAAAGACATCTAAATGCATTTGTGGTTGAAGTTGGACTTTTAGGCGGGTGGTCGAAAGATAATAAATCTCTGAAAAAGCCTTGTTGCTAATCAAAAATTGACGATTGACTCTGAAAAAAACTTCGGGGTCAATCTTTTCTTCTAATTGTGAAAGTGAAAAATCAATGGGATAGGAACGACCTTTGAAAGTAGTGAGGTAAGTCGTTTTGTTTTCTACATAAAAATAAGCGACTTCTTCTATTACAATCGGTTTGAGCTTTTGACCAATCTGTAATAAAAAACGCTTTTGGTAATTTTTTTGCCCATTAAAAAAGGCTGCTAGTTTTTGATAATCAATGCTGGGAGTCATGGAATGTTTTTGATGAAACAATTGCACAAACTTATCCAACGCCAATTTTAAGTCCTCTTGATTGATGGGTTTCAAAAGGTAATCAACACTGTTTTGTTTGAATGCTTTAAGAGTGTATTGATTGTAGGCAGTCGTAAATATAATCGGTGTTTTAAGGGTGAGATGTTCAAAAATTTGAAAGGCATTGCCATCGGACAAATGAATATCCATAAAAACTAAATCTTGTGTGTTTTCATTAAAATAGGTCACAGACTCTTCTACAGACTCCAACATCGTAACCACTTCTATTTCCTGTTCTAAGTCTCCCAACATACGTTTGAGGTTACGAGCCGCCACTGCTTCATCTTCTATAATAACTGCTTTTATCATTTTTTATTCTGGATTTAGTAAAGGAACTCTAGCAATATAATGATCTCCATCTGTTTTAAAACTTCCTGTATCCAATCCCAATAAATGCAATCTTTCCTTTAAGTTTTTTAGACCCATTCCATGAGAAGGTACCGCATCTTTTCGTATTTGTAAATTATTTTTGACTACTAAAAAATTGCCTTCTGTAAAAATATCAATACGCAATGGTTTGGCAGCACTAATGATATTGTGTTTTATGGCATTTCCAACCAATAATTCTAGAGACAAAGACGGTAATAGACATTCTTTCTTTTCTGCTGGAATGGAAATATCAACCAGTAATTTATCTTCAAATCGAATCTTTTGTAAGTAAATATAATTTTCAATAAACGTTAATTCTTTTTCCAAAGAAACCACAATTTCGTCATTTTGCTCCAAAAAATAACGATAAATATCTGAAAGTTTTTTGATAAACTGATCTGCTTTATCAATATCTTCATGGATCAAGCCCGACAAGACATTGAGCGTATTGAACATAAAGTGAGGGTTCAATTGGTTTTGTAAAGCACTTGCTTTGGATAAAGCTTGCTGTTTTGCCAATTGTTCTTCTTCCAATAAAAATTGTTGTCTGCGTTTAGAGTAAGCGATAAATTCTTCCATACCAAAAAGCAATAAAAATAAGGTCAAATTGCTTAGAAATATTTCGCTTCCAAATCGAAAGAAGGAGAAACGTTCTAATTCGTCACGAGGAGGTAGAGGTCGTCGGTGCGGTGGTGGATGATCTGCATGGTAAAAATGTCGTTCATCGTTGATAGCATGTACCTTTAATTCTTTTTTAGCATAAAACTGTGGGATAGCCTCAAAACTGTTCCAAGCAACCCATAATAGACCAGTTACCAATAAAGTAGAGCCGCTTGTGAACAGTAAAATAATACCCGATTCTTTAAGTATTCGTTCTGTTAGATGTGTTTTCCAAGAGAGCGTTTTTTCCAATTTTTGAACAGTCTTTTCAACGATTTTATTAAAGAAGATAAACCCAAAAACCAACAAGAAAAAAGCACCAATTTCTTCTATCAAAAACTCCCATCCTTGATGTGGATTAAGGATATTGCCTACTGCAAAGGAAAAAGCAATGGTAAAGGCTATCAGTAAGAAGATAATCGTTTTTCTCATACGTCAAATTTAAGACGGTTGTAACATTGAACAATGTAAGGAGAAAAAGGATTATTTTCAAATAAAACCTATTCTATCCTTCCGCCTGGCGGCAATCCACTTGGCACACTAGAAGGGATACTTCGGTCAAATGTGGGATCGTTGAGACTTTCCAAAAAAGCAATAATATCATCCATTTCATCTCTATTCAAATTGTCCAGATCCTGTAAGTCATCATCCAAATCATTGTCATTCACATTGTTATTTTGAGCCTCATCGTGATTATCATCATAAAAATCCAACACTCTTTCCAATGTATTAAACTCCCCATTATGCATATAAGGAGCTGTAAATGCCAAGTTTCGTAGCGTTGGGGTTCTAAACGCAAAGTCACCATCTCCCTCATCGGGTTCATCCAGTTTATTATTTTCTCTTACGCCCAATACATGCAACTCATAATCTGAAAACATCGGTCCATTGTGACAATTGTTACAACCAACATCAACAAACTCATTCATCCCTCGTAACTGTTGTTGGGTCAAGGCATTGTCATTTCCTCTCATATATTGGTCGAAAGGACTATTATTAGCAAGGATACTTCGCTCAAAAGCAGCAAGAGCTTTTGCCACATTTTCAGCCGAAATGCTATTGGATCCAAAGGCTTGATTAAACAGAGTTTGATACCCGTCAATATTTTGTAAACGGGCAACAATGGTTGGTAAGGTTTGATTTTCTGGAAAAGCATTTCCTCGCATTTCGGTAAACGAATGCAAAGGCATTAAGGCTTGTTCTTCTAATCCACTAGCTCGATTATCCCAAAACATTTCAGCGTTATCAGGATTAACATTTCCATTTTGATTGATTCCATTAAAAGCCGTATTGATGATGGTAGGTGCATTGCGAGACACAAATCCCGTATGCCCAAGTGTTCGATTTTCAGCTAACCCTACTCCTCCCACTCCAATAGAAAGATCAATGCCATCGGCATATCCTCGATTTGGATGGTGACAAGTTGCACACGCTACATCTTGTTCACCTGATAAAACTGGGTCCCAAAACAACATTTTACCCAACTCTATTTTCTGTGGAGTCGAAGGATTATCAGCAGGGTCTGTTGCATTTAAAGGCAATGCACTCAAATTGTTATTATTATTGTTATTTCCATTTCCACCATTATTTCCATTTCCCCGACCATCTCGGTCTCTCCCAAATCCATCATCATCTGGTTGACATGCTCCAAACATCATCAATACCAGCAAAAGACAACTTATTCTTTGCCACATAATATGTAGTATTAAAAGTTAATAAAATAAGTATGCGTCTTTTCAAATAGGATTTGTTTTTAATTAGTGATTTTTTGGAGCGAACGTTTCAATCCTTCGTCGCAAAGGAAAGTCCCGCTATCCGTTCTCATTCGTGTTGCCTCGTTTTAGGTAGCCAACGCTGCTACACGAATACCACTTCTATCGGGGCTATATTCGTTGAGGTCTGTCCCCATAGTAACTGAATCAGTTTAGAATTTTGAAATTAAAAATTAGAATTTAATTCATCTTATATTCCTTATTTGGTAAAAAAGCTTTTAATCACACCAAAAATATCCCTCTTTTTCCCCAATCGAAAAATTTTACACCTAAATGACCGTTTTTTAAGTCTAAAGGACGGAAAATCCTCTTTAAACAGATAACATTTATTTTTCGCCTATTCCTATTTTATTACCTTTGTGTAAACAAGTTACAACTATGAACAAGACCATTTTTTATATATTACTAACCAACATTTTATTACCGATACTTCCCCTTTTCGCCCAAGAAAAAATCGAAGACTTCGATCAAGAATATGTCAATTGGTACAACTTAGATCCCAAAAAAGACAAGGTCTTGGGAACTAGTGCCAATCGTGCTTACGAAGAACTCCTAAAAGACAAAAAATCAAAAAAAACCATCGTGGTTGCGGTCTTAGATACGGGCGTAGATATTGATCACGAAGACTTCAAAGGCAATATCTGGATCAACGAAGATGAAATCCCTGACAATGGCATAGACGATGACAACAATGGTTATATAGACGATATACACGGCTGGAACTTTTTAGGCAACGACAAGGACGAATACATTATGCATGAAAACTATGAGTTCGCCCGCATCTATCGAAAGTTTCACTCTAAATATAAAGATGTAAAAGATGCTAGCTTTGTTGCCCAAAAGGACAAAAAAGAATATCAAATGTACGAAGCAGCCGCACAAGAATACCAAAAACAACTTAGTGAAAAAGAAGAAGAACGCAAAAACCTTAGACGATTTGAAAAACAATTCAAAGAAGCCAAACAACTCATTACTCCTGCTTTAGAAGGCAAAGAACTCAATTTAGAAAATGTCAAAAACCTAAAAGCAGACTCCGAAATGCTCAAAGCAGTCAAAGATTATTTCACTCAAGTATTTGAAGCTGGATTTGCAGAAAGTACCTTGAAAGAAATGAAAAAAAATACCAACCAATACCTAGATAAACACATCAATTTAGAATTTACCCCTCGTCAAGATATTGTAGGAGATGATCCTTTCAAATGGAACGATAAAGTTTATGGTAATGCCAATGTCAGAGGACAAAAATCATCACATGGAACCAGTGTCGCAGGAGTCATAGGAGCTGTCAGAAACAATGGAATCGGCATTGATGGCATCGCTGAAAATGTAAAAATCATGGCACTCCGAATGGTCCCCAAAGGCGATGAATACGACAAAGACATTGCACTTGCCATTCGATATGCTGTAGATAATGGAGCCGATATTGTCAATATGAGTTTTGGAAAAGGCTATTCTCCACAAAAACACTTCGTGGATGAAGCAGTCAAATATGCAGCCGATAAAAATGTCTTACTCATCCACGCTTGCGGCAATGAATCTCAAAATGTAGATGTCTCTCCTCGTTATCCAAGCGACAACTATACGGATGGAAGCGACATTCCCCATTGGATGAATGTAGGAGCCAATGGCAAAAGTATGGACAAAACCCTAACACCCTATTTTTCTAATTATGGACAAGAAGATGTGGACTTATTTGCACCAGGCGATAATGTCATTTCCTTGAAACCCAAAAATCGTTATGAAATGGGAAGTGGAACCAGTTTAGCGAGTCCTGTAGTAAGTGGAGTAGCCGCTTTAGTTTGGTCTTATTATCCAGAGTTAACAGCTTTAGAATTAAAAGAGGTTTTGATGAAGTCTTCACACAAGGTAAAACGTCCCAAAGTCTTATTACCTGCTGGTTATGGAGAAAAAAGACCCAAAACAAAGTTCAAAAAATTATCTATTTCAGGGGGAGTGGTCAATGCCTATAACGCACTTTTATTGGCTGAAAAGATGAGTAAATAACGATGTATCAAAAAATAAGTATCTTACAAAAAGAATCTATGAAATGCTTTGTGTATTTTTGAAAAAATGAAACAAGCCCTATATGTATATCAAAAAAATAACATTTAAAAATGTAAAGTGTTTTGATCACTTGGAAATGGAATTTGACACTTATCCAGGTTGGCATGTCATTTTAGGTGAAAATGGTACAGGAAAAACAACTCTGTTAAAAGCAATTGCAATATCTTTATTTTCAGATACAGCTCCTTTTTTGATTGAAGAAGACTATACAAACTGGGTAAAATACAATAAAGAAAAGGGAGAGATAGAAATAGTATTTGATAGTTTGGAGAAACCATCCGTCTTGAAATTTGATAATAATGGTCTGGAAAGAACTTTAGGTATATATCAAAATAAAAGACTTATAGAGGATTACTATAATCCAAATAAAAATGATTCTTTTCATGCTTCCTTTGGAACTTTTAGAAGAATAGGAACTAAAAATTTAATCTCTAATAATCAAATACTAAACAAAGCAATAGCACACATTACTCTATTTGACGAATCATATACATTTGTCGGAACAGTTGAATGGTTAAAAACTCAAAAGCTCAAAGAATTTGAAGGAAATGAAGAAAGTATAAAAATCTTAAAATACATTAAACATCTTTTCAATAATACAGATCTTTTGCCCGAAAAAGTACGACTAAATAAAGTGAGTTCTGATGGAGTAGAATTTATGGATTCCTTTGGAAACCCCATGTCTCTGTACGATATGAGTACAGGTTATCAATCTGTTTTGTCTATGCTTATGGAGTTGGTGCGTTTAATGACTTTACATTTTCCAATTGACGAATTATTCAAATCCAATAAACCAATTGATAAAAACTTTGCTTTTGATGTCAAAGGAGTTGTCTTAATAGATGAGGTAGATATTCATTTACATCCAACTTGGCAAGTACAAATAGGCAATTGGTTTAAGCGATATTTTCCTAATATACAATTCATCGTAACCACACACAGTCCACTTATCTGCCAATCGGCAAAAGATGGTAGTATCTGGAAATTAGGGGAAAAAGGAGCTGAAAAGTCAATCGAAAAAATCGAAGGGGATGATTTTAACCGCCTTGTTTATGGTAATATCTTAAATGCAATGGGTACAGAACTCTTTGGCAAAAATGTAATGAGAAGTGAATATGCCAAAAAAAAACTGGAACGACTTGCCAAATTAAATAGCTATAAAGCATTTGGTAAAATCACCAAAGAGGAAGAGGTTGAATTAAAAGAATTACGTAAATTATTTGAAACAGATGATCAATATCATTTCTAAAAATTTGAGTCAAAAAACACTTGATTTCTTAGCAGAAAAGCAGCAAGAAGTTAATAATAAAACTACTTTTTTGAAACAAAAGGATAGAGCTAAAAAATCTTGGGATGGAAAAACAGGCAGTAAAAAAGGAAATGCAGCATTCACAGAAATTAGAACTAAGTTAAAAGAGATGAATGTGGGTGAAGGGATTTGTAATTATTGTGAACAGGATACCTCAACTGATATAGAACACATCTTTCCTAAATCACTTTATCCTGAAAAAGCATTTCTGTGGAGTAATTATTTGCTCGCTTGCAAAAGATGTAATATGGATTATAAAAATGCTAACTTTGCCGTTTTTAACCCTTTGGGTTCTGCCAACAAAGAAGATTTAGCCCAAAATACACAACCTCCCAATGAAGATGCCTTACTCATCAATCCTCGTTCTGAAAATGCAATGGACTTTTTAAGATTAGATATTATTGGCAATACTTTTCTACTTACCCCCATAAATAGAGATACAACATCCAGAAATTATCAAAGAGGGAACTACACTCAAGAATTGCTTGGCTTAAACAAAGAAAAATTGCCACAAATAAGAAAAAATGTAAAATACAACTATATAGACAAACTTGAAAGATATAGTAAAATAAAGGTAACTACCAATTTTGATGAATTGAAAGAAGCAAGTCATCCAATGGATAGAATCAATGAAAATAATCAATTTGAAAATGAAAAAAAGCAACTTCTTAGAGGTTTAGAAGCTTATATTTTAAATTCACCACATCCAACTGTATGGAAAGAGATCAAACGCCAAATAGACAAAATGCCTAATAAAATTCAAGTACTATTTGCTAAAGTACCAGAAGCATTACGCTGGTAGTGTAAAAATTCTCCCTAAAAAAAACAAAAGCCACTAGTTTGACTAGTGGCTTCTTTTTTGTTGAAAATAAACAGTTTTTAATTTTCTGGATAACCTGCGTCTTTCCAACAATTCAATATTTCTAATTCATTTTCTGTCAAAGAAAGTGGTCTTCCTTCTGGAATAAACTCCGCAGCCGGTGGCATATTCATTGCTTCCAATGCTCTTGCATTAAAAGAACCACTTGTAAGATTCCCTTCTATTCCTGCAAAAGTTGTATAGTCTCTTGATGCCTCTGGAATAAAAGTATTTCCATCCTCTCCACTATGACAACCTGAATACGCACAGGAATTATTGATAATGGCTTTGACATCACCATCATAAGTTGCATTGATGTCATCGCAAGCTTCTACCATTGGATCATCATTGTCATCTGGATCATCTTTCTCACAAGAAGTTGCAAAAATAGTCATCCCTGCTAAAACAAAGATAAGGGATAAAATTCTAAATTTTTTCATAGAGCTATAAATTATATTTTATTTTTCAAAATGATTTTGGTGCGAAAGGTTGAAACCCTGACGACCTAACCATAAATATTATATTTTAATATCCTGATAATAAATTTGTTATAGCAACAAAAATACGAAAATTATCCAAAATAGATTCCCTCACCTTCAGTTAGTTGATTTAAAAATCATCCCAACCCAAATTAGGGCATCTGCTCATATATTGTAAAGTTAGAAATAAAGTTCGTATTACCAGGATGTTGTAATGTTGTAAAGAAAATATGATTGACATCACTACTGGCTCCTTGATAAATCAGCCTACCATCCATATTAATATCGCCTTCATGATAACCTTCATAAATGTAATTAGGAATATAGTTTTCATTATTAGGAGCTGTTAAAACACCAAAGAATAGATTATTTACATTATTATTGCTTCCTTGAAAATTAATAAAACCTGTATTATCTGTATGCCCTGCCCAAAGTGCATTTATATTATCCCAAGCAAATTGAGCCTGTTCCCCATAAGTAGCAACACTACTGAAATCAACCATACTGGCTGCATCAGAAGAAATAATCAAAGCATCAGCAGTCATTGTACCTAAATGATTACGGTGACGCACACAAACATGATAGTTGCCATTAGGCACATTAAAAGTGACGGGAGAAACTCCATCAACATCAACAACATCACCATCTCTTTGTAAAAGAGCTGAATGAGTCGCTACCAAGTTATTCAATTCATCTCGCAATTCTAAAAATACCCAATCCGTAATTGCATTGACACCAGCCACATTAAAAACAGAAGACGAAACAGTTTCACCACCACCACCTAGATGGGTAAAGTAGGGCAAAGTGGTGAATGGCTCACTCAAAGGTAATAGATTTTGAACTCGCAAATCGTCTCGCATCAATCCGTCTGCCGAGCCAATCAATGCCCCTTGTAAAAACATTTTGATATTCACTTCACAAACATTAGCAGGATTTTGCTCACAAGGACCATCATATAAAATCTCTACCCCTTCACAAGTTGCCACACATTCATTAGAATAGGTAACACCGTCTACTCCACAAACAGGGACATAAGAAGGAGCGCAATCACAAACAGCAATCGGCGGTTCACCGCATTCATCCAAAGGCTGAATATTTAAAGTAAAGGGAGTCAATTCATCACTCACACAGTTATTAAAAGAATTAACCGCTTGAGCATAATAAGTCCCTCCTACCAAATGACCATTTTCGCCAAAAGGAGTATAAGTATCACTATCACTTGACAACAATTCTGTTCCTGCGGCATCAGCATACCAATTAATGGTTTGTCCATCAGGTACTCCTGCGTGAAATAAATAGTCAAATAATTGTGCATCAGGACATAAAATCAGACCATCTCCACTAATGATAAATGGAGCCTCAATAGCACAATTACAATCTGGAGGAGTAAACGCATAAGCGAGGGGAATACTACTACAATTCGGATCTTCTATAGAGATTTGCACAAAATCTGTAATAGGAATATCAATGATTTGATTACCCACAACCGTTCCAGCAGAGCTAGATACAGTGGCATCACCTATAAAATTAACGATATAGGTCGTCTCATCTGCTGAACAGACAATACTTGTAACTTCAAAAGTCGCTAAAGGCTGAATATTTAAAGTAAAGGGAGTCAATTCACTACTCACAAAATTATTAATAGGATCGACAGCTTGAGCGTAATAAGTCCCTCCTACCAAATTACTATTTTCATCATAAGGAGTATAAGTATCACTATCACTTGCCAGCAATACTGTCCCTGCAGCATCCGCATACCAATTAATGGTTTGTCCATCGGGTACACCTGCATGAAATAAGTAATCGTATAGTTTTGCGTTAGAACATAAAATTAGACCATCTCCACTAATGATAAATGGTGGTGCTAAATCATTCATATTGATCATAAGATTACCATCAAAAGTAGCAGAAGATACAATGTCATCCACTTGGTCATAAGTTTGTGCCACAACAGGCATCAAGAATGGGAGTACCAACAAGGTACATAGGAAGTTATATAGTATTTTCATAATTAAAAAACTGATTAAATGAAGTCAGAGACAATAACAAAAAGTGAGGAAGGATGTTATACTGACAGGAAATAAATTATGGGAAGAATGTAAATGGCAATACACTAAATTATTTAAATAATTTAGTTTACCTAGACTAATTGAAGAGTGACTGCAAATATACAACAAGTCTCACTATATTGCCAATAACAAACAAAATACTGTTGTCTTTTTTACTTTTAGAAGTTTTTTAATGTAAAATAGTTGAGTAACGATAAGTTCTATCGGTGGAAAATAGCCCCGATAGGAGTGGTATCCCCTTTGTAGAGCAAATTCATGAATTTGCTCTA